>DATIUW010000058.1:0-5305 GCA_035466435.1 Polyangiales bacterium
TGCGTTCTTGCTGGCGGCCGGCACCAAGGGGCTTCGCCGCGCGCTGCCCCACAGCCGGGTCATGATCCACCAACCGCTCGGCGGCTACCAGGGCCAGGCCTCGGACATCGAAATCCACGCCCGAGAGATCCTCAAGACCAAACAGAAGCTCAACGAGATCCTCGCCCACCACACGGGCCAAGAGGTCGAGCAAATCCGTCACGATACCGAGCGCGACAAGTTCATGTCGGCGCTCGAGGCCAAGGAATACGGGCTGGTCGACGACGTCATCATGCCGCGCAAGGAAATCGCGGTCGCCCCCGCCGCATGAGCGTGCTCGAGATCTGCCTGGTTCGGCACGCGCAGTCGGTGTCGAACGCGAGCGGCATCTGGCAAGGCCAAGGTGACTCACCGCTCAGCGACATCGGACGGAGGCAGGTGGAGGCGCTGCGCGAAGCGCTGCGGGACGAGCAGTATCACTTGGCCGTGAGCTCCGACCTCAGCCGAGCCGCCGACACTGCCAAGGCCCTCGGTGTGCAGGCCGACCACGACAGCGCCTGGCGCGAAATCGACGTGGGCGCCTGGGAAGGGCTGACCATGACCCAAGTGGTCGAACGCTTTCCCGAGCAGATCGCAGCGCTCAAGGCGCGGCGCACTTTTGCCATCGGCGGAGGCGAAAGCTGGCCCGAGGTGTTCGCCCGCGCAGACGCGTCGCTCGCTGCGCTTCGGCGCCGTCTGCCCGAGGGCGGACGAGCGATCGTCTTCACGCATGGCGGCATCATCGCGGCCATCCTGTCGGGGCTGCTTGGCGTGCGCGAGCGCTTTCCCTGGCCGCTCGGGCGGATGCGAAATACGGGGCGAACCACCCTGAGATTCCACGAAGAGCATATCGAGCTCGTGGCCCACAACGACGACAGCCACGTGCCGGCCGACCTGCGCCACAAGTACGAGCCGCGCGTCGACCAGGTCCTGGTGCGGCTGACCTCGATCGCCCCCGAGCAGCGCAGCGGCGATCCTGATACAGCTACAACAGATTTCAATGATGCAATCAAAACTGCACGGAAAGCCGGTGCAGGTGGGGTCGTGTCGGTATCAGGGACGTCACAACAGATAGCGGCCCTCGTGCAGGAAGCCGCCGGCGGTTCATCCAATAAATTCCGATTCCTGGAGCCCAAAGAAGGCTTCTCGAGCGAGCTGCTCATCTCGACCCGCCACCAGATGTTGCTCGACTATGGGCTCCCTGGTTTCAGATCTGAAAAATCCGATGCAAAGCTGAAAAGTGAGCGCCCTCACGTCTGAGCAGCACGTTTACACATGTAATTAATCTGTAAGTACTAATCAGGTGGGGTGTCTTTTGTGATCCACCCCACATTCAAGGTGACCCCTTCGGTCGATCGGGTGCAATTTAGGGGTTAAACGCTCAGAACTTCAAAAACTTTTCAGATCTGAACGACGCGCGGTCCTACCGCCTCGACAACCCCCTGGAGATCATTCATGATTCACCATCTGAGAGAGTTGGCACGGTAGTAGCATACTAGTGTCGGTACATAAACGCTGCGGCGATGACGTACCCCCCACGTTCCCCGTGGCGTTGTTAGACCGGGCGATTTGGTTTGTTTCCCCCCACTTCATCCAAATCGCCATCTCTCTAACGGCCCGAAAGCCCCCCCTTTCGGGCCGTTACTTTTTGGGCAGGCGCCAGGCCTGGCAGCAGCCGTCTACTTGACGACCTTCAGGTACGAGGGGCGGTCCCTACGCTTGGGCCGCTCGGCCTTCTCCTCGGGCCCCTCGGCTTCGTCGCTTCCCTCCACGGAGGGCAGCACCCGGAGAGACGGTCGCTCTTCCACCAACGCAGGCGGTGGCTCCCTACCCGCTTCACGCTCGATTTCTTGAGAGATCTCTTCCGGCATCGAGTCGGGCCAGACCATCCCTCGTCCGTCGTCTCCTGCGAGCGCGAACACCGCGTCCCATTGAACATGGCAGGTGAACGGCGAGCGATTGAAGGACAACGTCCCGTAAATCCCGTCCGCATCGACCTCTAAATCCGGAATAGGTACGGGCATATCGAACCCGATTTGAAGCACGAGTTGAGGTTCAGAGCGGTACCACTTGGGAACCACGACCCCTTCCATCCGGGGGTCGAGGTGCACGAAGAGGCTACCCTGGGCCAGCAGGTACCGCGCCACGTCGAGCTTAGGCGGAAGCGGTCGTTCTTCAGCCACCCTTCAGCATTAGCGGATTCGAGCCCCGTTCGCCATCGACTTGGCCCGCTTAAGCAAACGCGAGCAGCGAGGTGCCAACCACCATGAGGGCCCCTGCCACCAGCTTGCGACCGGTGATCGGCTCGAGGAAGAACACCCGCCCGAGGACCACGCTCCCGAGCACCCCGAACGCTCTCTTGAGCGTCTCGAGAACCGCCACCCAAAGCACCTGAAGCGCCAAGAGCTGGAGCGCGACGGCAGCCACGGCGAAGCCGATCAGACCCGCGAGCAATCCCTTGGGGGCTCGAAACACCGCGCCGAGCTCGCCGTGGCTCCGCCGTGAGACGATCCAGGAAACCAAAATCACGGCCCCGCCCGTGGCCAGCAAGAATGCATGCGCGGCAGGCGAGGCGTGCGGAAGTGCGCGCTTGTCGAGCGCGGTCGACAGGGCCCAAAGCGCCGCCACGGCGATCATGTACGGCCCACCCTTTTCGAAACTGAGCGACCGCCACCATGAATCGGACAGATCACTGTTGAGCAGGAGCGCGCCCAGCACGACGAGCGCAATGCCTGACCAGTGCATCGGGCCGGGCACTTCCCCGAGGAGCGGCATCGCCACCAGAGCGCTGAAGACCGGCGTGAGAGACAGGAAAGGAACCGTCCGGCTGAGCGGCGAAAGCTGCACCGAGCGCATGAAGAGCACGTTCGCGAGCACGTTCATCCCCATCGATGAAAGCGCGAAAGGCCAATACCTCGCATCGGTGACCCAAGTGCCATCCCACAGCGCCCACACGGCGAGAAACGGCACCTGCCCCACCAAGAGAAACACCACGAGGGCGACCGGCGAAGCCCTCAGCACGAGCGCCTTCCGAACGACGTCGAGCGCAGCCCAACAAAGAGCCGACCCCACACCCAGCGCAAAACCCATCATCTTCGCTTCGCCAACACGAGGCGGCTCTTCACGTCCTGAGGGCCGTCCTGCCCCGGCGCGGGCGGCCGTTGGGTGATCTCGTAAGCCCGAAAGAGCACGATTCGATCCTGCTCGTCTCCGGTGCGCTCATGATGCCGGAAGATCCAGTCGGACAAGCCTCGGTGATAGCGGCGAAAGCCCTGGATGCGCGCGATGTAGTCGCACCAATAGTAGTTTTGGCCGAGGCGCGGCGGGATGACGCGAAGCGTGGGGTCGGCGTACCGAGAGGCGACCTGGTTGACGGGATCGATGTGCCGCCCGTCTTCCGTGAGGGCGTCGAATACGAGCCACATGTCGTCGCGTGGGGCATCGCGGGCAAACATGCTCCAACCCTGATTCAACCGCAGCGTTGCCACCGTGGCCTGGATCCAGCGAGGTTGCGCATGCCTGAGGAACCTCGGCACGGCCGAGTTCTCGACCAGCACTTGAGAGGTCGCGACGACGAGCAGATAGCCGAGGGCCGCCAAACCGACCCACCGAAGTGGCGATCTCGGTGCGTCCGGTCCATCGACGGGAGGAAGCGAAAGCGCGGCGGTCACCGGATCGTTCTCGCCGCGCCTCTTTGCGAGCTTGCTGCGCAGCCACTCCCAATCTTCGCGACTGAACAGCAGCATCGAGTATCCGATCATGACGAAGGAGAAGAGCCCGACGTTGGCGACCATCGCGATGCCGAGATGAAGCACCCAGATACCGGCAATCGCCGCGCGCCGGGTCCACGGCCGTCCCCAGGGCGACAAGATCAACCAGGGCAGCGCATACTCGATGACCAAGCTGGTGTACGTCATCGCTTGGAACGCCCAGAATGGAAGATGCTCCCGCATCCAATAGCCCGGTGCGGTTACGATGCGCTCCTGATGGGCCAGCCAGTAGACGGCGCTTCCGTCGAGCCAGGTCTCGCCGTTCTTGTGGACGGCATTGAAGTAGTAGATGACGGCGAGCTGGAGCAGGACCACCAGCATGGCCCAAGAGACGACCGGCGATGTCCGCAGCTTGCCTCCCTTCTTTTGCCGCCAGGCATCGACCGAAAATGCCGCGCCAAGCGGCAGAAACGCGGTCCAAACCATCAGGTTGCAGAACACGAAGTCCCCGCCGTTCGAGACGACGTCGATGCGGATCTGAAGCGAGATCAGGCAAACGAGGCTGAGCAGGTGCGCGAGGCGGGTGAATAAGCCCAACAAGAAGCAGAGGTAGACCAGCGCGATCAGGACGAAGGCGAGCCTCACGCCCATGTCCGAGCTCACGTGAAACAAGAACGAGTAGCCCCAACGTCGGAGCGGATGCTCGGCCAGCATGGCGTTCGGCAACAAGCCCGTCTCGAAGTACCAGACGGACATCTCGGCGCTGCGTTTCGCCAGGTCGAACAGAAGCAAGAGCGCGATGTAGATCCGCGCGAGACCGAGGGTGCGGATGTCGACGGTGAGGAACGCCTCCCGCAAAAGGCTCTTGTCGAAACGCATGCTCTGGCCAGCCGGCGCGCAGCGTATCAGCGTCTGGCGCTCACACAAAGCAACGTGTTTCCGGGGGGTTGCGAAGCCCTCGCAGGAGACGCATAGTGTGCAGGTCTTTGAAATTATGGGGGCGACCGGTTTCGACGGGGATGTTGAAGGTTTGGTCGCGTGTCCGTCGGCCCAAGCACGACGTAAATACGTTTGGGACGTACAACTGCCAACGATAACGCAGTTGCTCTCGCGGCCTAAGAAAAGCCAAGAGAGCCGTCGACGTTAGAAGCTTGCCTGTGCTTCTAGCCGAGGCGTCATTTGAACGGGCTGGTCATCGCGAGCCGCAGCTCGGCGCGATGACGAGATGAAGAGCCGCTAGCGTTGGTGCGAGCCTGTTTGTGGGCGCAACCCAACGCGAATTTCAAAACACAAACTACGCACGTAGACGCCATTCTGGACCGTTCTCGGACGTGGGTTCGATTCCCACCGCCTCCACCAAACAAGCGCAATGATTGCCGTGGGTTAGCGTTCTGAGAACCGCATATGTCATAAGAAATGTCATAAATCAGCCCCGGCAAGCGCTCCGGATCGACCTTCAAACAGCTCACCGCTTCGCAGAGCGCCGGCCACTCCCACGCCGTGTAGACGTCGATGATCGCGCCGCGGGCGTTGTGCGTGATTTGCTCGAGGACGTCGCTTCGTGCGCCGCTGCTTCG
>DATIUW010000059.1:0-4461 GCA_035466435.1 Polyangiales bacterium
TTGACCGCGACGAGCTTGCCTCGGAGCTCGGGGCGGGTCTGGCTGTGCAAAGCCTCCAGATTGGTGGTCTTACCCCCCAAGCCGACGCCGTAATAGACGATCTTGAACGTGACCTCGCGCTGCGCGTGATGCACCAACGGCTTGATCAGGAAGTACCTGGGTCCCGCAAGAGCGTCAAGAAGCTGACTAAACCCGCCCCATGCCCGTCAGCCGGCATCTTCCCGGACCGCAGCCGCGCGCTCCCAGCGGTCCACCGCGGCGCGGGCCGGCCCGTGCTCGGGGGCCGACAGGTCGGGATCGGCTGCGATCATGCGATCGGCCAGCTCGCCAGCCCGGCCGAGCAACTCTCGATCTCGAGCCAGATCTGCAAACTGCAAACCGTTGGCGCCGGACTGCCGGTAGCCGAAAAGATGCCCTGGCCCTCGAAGCTCGAGGTCGCGCTCGGCGAGACGAAAGCCATCGTCGGTCTCGCATAGCGCCCGAAGCCGCGCATCACCTTCCTCGGACAGCGGCCGTCCGAAGGTGAGGATGCATGCGCTGCGCTGTCCGGCTCGACCGACCCGGCCCCGAAGTTGATGCAACTGAGCCAAGCCGAAGCGCTCGGCCTGCTCTATGACCATGATGTTCGCCTGCGGTATGTCGACACCCACCTCGAGCACGGTGGTCCCCACGAGCACGTCGATCTCCCCGGTTGCAAAGGCGCGCATGGATGCGCGGCGCGCATCTCCCGATAGCCTGCCGTGCACTTCGCCCACCCGTGCTTCGCCGAAATGCTTCTTCATCTCTTCGAGCGTTCGGTCGACGCCCACCAACTCGTCGGACGAAGCGATGGCGGGACAGACCACGAAGGCGCATCCGCCTGCCTCGATGGCGCGCTCGATCTGGCGCAGCACGGTCGATCGCTTCGTGCGCGGAATCATCTTCGTCGTGCAGGGGACACGTCCCGGCGGCTTGCCATCGATCGTGGTGAGCTCGAGACCCGCGTAAAGCACCAAGGCCAAGCTCCGCGGAATCGGAGTCGCGGTCATGACGAGCAAATGAGGCCGAAGGCCGTGGCTACGCGAGCTCAGCCGCAGACGTTGTGCGACGCCGAACCGGTGCTGCTCGTCGACGATCACCAAACCCAGATTGGAGAATCGGACGTCCCCGCTCAGAAGAGCGTGCGTTCCGACGACGAGGTCCAGGGCTCCGGTGGCAAGCCGATCGAGAACCGAGCGGCGCCGATCCTTGCTGAGTGCGCCGGTCAGCACGGCCATGCGCAATCCGAGTTGCTCGGCCGTCGACAGCAACGTACCGGCATGCTGCTCCGCGAGAAGCTCGGTCGGCGCCAAGAAGGCCGTCTGCGCGCCCCCCGCGGCCACCTGCGCGCAGGCCACGAGCGCCACCGCCGTCTTACCGCAGCCGACGTCGCCCTGAAGTAGACGACGCATCGGGATCTCGCTGCTCAGCGCGGCGCCGATTTCCGCGACGGCGTTCCGCTGCGCCGAAGTGAGCTCGAACGGAAAAGCTCGGCAAGCCGACGAAACCGCAGGCTCGACGCGAAAGGATCTCGCAGTCCCATCCCGCTCGGACGCACGCCGGAAGCGCAATGCCAGCTCCCAAAGCACGAGCTCCTCGAGGGCGAGCCTGCGATACGCCGCCGAGGCCCAGCCGGGACCCGCGTCGAACTCGGCGGGGTCGGGAGCGTGGAGCGCACGAAGCGCATCGCCGACGGTTGCCATCTCCGCCGCAGCGCGGAGGGAGGGTGGCACCAGATCGGCCACCTCGGCGACGGCACGGTCGACCGCAGCGCGCACTGCACGGCGTAGGGCTTTACGCGAAACGCCCGGAATCTCCGGATAGCGCGGCTCGATCGCACCGGCATCTTCGGAAAGCACCTCCGGATGCGCGAGGGTCGCTACGCCCCGATAATCGTGAATGCGCCCCGCGACGCGCACTTTCGTCCCCTCGGCAAAACGGCGCGAAAGCCCCGGCACCGCGCGAAACCATACCAGCTTGAGCTCGCCGTACCCCTCGCCGCTCGGAGCAGCGGTAGGTCCCAGGCGTGCCTCGAACGCGATGCGCCCGCCGCGCGGGAAGGCTCGGACGCTTCGAACCACTCCTTCGACCACGGCGTAGTCTCCGTCCCGGAGAGCGTCAATCGGCGTCGCACGACGCTGGTCGTCATAGCCGCGCGGCAACAGCCATAAAAGATCACCCACCGACTCGTAGCCGCGTTGGCGAAGCTGTGCGCCCGTTGCCGGCCCGATGCCGGGCAACGACTCTACGGGATGATCGAGCAGCGAAGGCATCGGCGATGGACCGCCTGGATTCGGCCCGCCTTCAGCTCCAGCGAACGTCGCTGACCTCGTAGTGGCGGACGCCGCCAGGCGTCTCGACCCGCACTTCGTCGCCGACTTCTCTGCCCACGAGCGCGCGCGCGACGGGTGAGGTAATCGAGATCTTGCCCTCCTTGAGATCGGACTCGTCAGGTCCGACGAGGCGGTAGGTCACGACCTTCCCGGTATCCATGTCTTCCAGCTCGACGAACGCGCCGAACTTAACCCTGCTACCTCCGAGGTTGGTAGGATCGATCACGTCTGCACGGGAAAGCCTGTCTTCGATCTCGGCGATTCGCGCCTCAGAGAAGCTCTGCTTTTCGCGAGCGGCGTGGTACTCGGCGTTCTCCTTGAGGTCGCCATGCTCCCGCGCGATGCCGATCTCTTGGGAGATTTTGGGCCTCTCGGCTTTCAATGCGGCGAGCTCCGCCGTGAGGGCAGCATGACCCTCGGGTGTCATGGGTACCCGGTCCATCGGGACTTGTTAAACCGTGCCCGCGGGCGAGGCAACCCGAAGCTAGCCGGGAGGCCGAAGGGTTTCCAGCTCGGTGGTTCGAGCGTGGTATTCCTGCAACGAGCAGACGGACGGCGGTCTGAGACGTCGGGCTTCGATCGCGTCGACCGTGGCCACTGCCGCCGCAATGGTGGTGAAGTACGGCACGTTGCTGAGCACGGTCTGTCGGCGCATCGAGCGGCTGTCGCGAATCGCTTTCGCGCCCTCGGTCGTATTGAAGACGAGCGCTATCTCGTCGTTTTGGAGTCGGTCGACGATGTGCGGCCTGCCCTCGCCGACCTTGTGCACCGCCTCGGCTTCCACGCCGGCGCTCTCGAGAACCGCCCGGGTCCCTTCCGTCGCGATGATCTCGAACCCGAGATCTCGGAGCCGCCGCGCCAGCTGCGCGGCTATCGGCTTGTCGCTTTGCTTCACGCTGATGAAGACTTTCCCACCATCGGGAAGCTCGGAGTGGGCCGCCAGCAACGCCTTGTAGAATGCATCCGCGAAGTTGTCCGCGATTCCCATCACCTCTCCGGTGGAACGCATCTCGGGCGTCAGAATGGTATCGACACCCGGGAACTTCGTGAATGGGAAAACCGACTCCTTGACGGCAATGTGGTCGGTGACGATCTCGTGCGTGTACCCGAGCTCTCGCAGCTTCTTGCCCGCCATCACCTTGGCTGCGATCTTCGCGAGGGGTGCGCCGATTGACTTGCTGATGAATGGGATCGTTCGCGAGGCGCGCGGGTTGACCTCGATCACGTAGGCAGTGCCACCCCGCACCGCGAACTGCACGTTCATCAAACCAACCACGCCGAGCTCGAGAGCCAATGCTCGCGTCGACTCCCGGAGCGTTGCCAGCACGTCGGAGGGGAGCGCGTGCGCTGGAAGCGCCATGGACGAGTCGCCCGAGTGAATCCCGGCTTCCTCGATGTGTTGCAGCAGCCCACCGATGACCACGTCTTGACCGTCGCAGACGCAATCGACGTCGACTTCGATGGCGTCCTTCAGGAACTCGTCCACCAAAATGGTTTGCGTTTCCGCGTCCTCGACCGCCTCGAGCGCTACCGTCATGTAGCGGGACAGCTCCTCGTGCGAATGGACGATCTCCATCGCGCGGCCCCCCAACACGTAACTCGGCCGTACGACTACGGGAAAGCCGATGTGCTCTGCGACGGCGAATGCGTCTTTCGTGCCTTTGGCAATCCCTCCACGGGGCCTCTCGAGGTTCAACTTGTTCAACAGCTCCTCGAAGCGTTCGCGGTCCTCAGCCCGGTCGATTGCGTCGGCCGAAGTGCCCAAGATCGGCACTCCCGCACGAGACAAAGGCACGGCGAGCTTCAGCGGCGTTTGCCCGCCGAACTGAACGATGACGCCGTCCGGCTTTTCGACGTCGATGATGTTCATGACGTCTTCGAACGTGAGTGGCTCGAAGTACAGCTTGTCGGAGGTGTCGTAGTCGGTGGAGACCGTCTCGGGGTTGCAGTTCACCATGATGGTCTCGAAGCCGATCTCTTTCAGCGCGAACGAGGCGTGCACGCAGCAGTAGTCGAACTCGATTCCTTGGCCGATTCGGTTGGGGCCGCCCCCGAGAATCATCACCTTCTTCTTTTGCTCGCTCTCCCTCGCTTCGCTCTGTAGACCCCA
>DATIUW010000060.1:0-5578 GCA_035466435.1 Polyangiales bacterium
TCGCTTCGTCTACGAGCTCGGCGGCGGCGCCATGCTCGACATGGGCTGCTATCCCGTCGCCTTCCTTCGATCGGTTCTAGGTAGCGAACCAGCCGTAAAGAGCGCTCGAGCGAAGCTGGTCGCCCCGAAGGTAGACGGCATCATGGACGCCGTCCTGGCGTTCCCCAACGCGCCCGACGTCCGTCTGTTCGTCGGGATGCGCTCCGTTCGCCGACCACTCGAGGTTCAAATGCGCTTCGTCGGCACACGTGGACGCATCGATCTACTGAACTTCATCAAGCCCGAGGTCTACCACCGTCTCGTCATCCGAAGCGGATCGGCGCGGCGCGTCGAGCGCGTGCCTGGGGGATCGACCTACGGCACGCAGCTCGCCGCCTTCGTTGCGTCCATTCGCGAGGGCGCGCCCGTGGTCACGACCACGGCCGAAGCCGCACGCACGCTGACGGTCATCGACGCGGTCTACGAAAAGGCCGGCCTTCCCCCCCGGGGGATTGCCTGACGCTCCACCGAGCGGCTATACGCAATCGCGATTACCAGGAGGAGAAGGCGACGATGTCAGCACGTGTACGCCCAGCCGTCGGCGAGGTGGAGTTGCATCCCGCGCTGCGTGAGTATGTCGAGGAAGTGCTCGAAGGCTTCGACTCGATCCCCGAGGACCGTAGGCGCGAGCTGCGACGGCTGGCCCTGTTCGTGCGGACGAAGCAGTCCTCGAATGAGCCCGCCAACCTAACCTACATCTGCACGCATAATTCGCGTCGTAGCCACATGAGCCAGCTCTGGGCGGCCACTGCGGCGGCGTGGTATGGCCTGAAAGACGTTGGAACGTTTTCCGGAGGCACCGAAACGACCGCCTTCAACCCGCGCGCGGTGGCGTCGCTCGAGAGAGCAGGCTTCGTGACGGAAAACCCGGGCGGCGAAAATCCTCACTATCGGGTCACCTACGGGCCCGACGCCCCGGCAATGGAATGCTTCTCGAAGAAGTACGACGATCCTCCCAACCCCGCAGGGGGCTTCGCCGCGGTGATGACGTGCTCGCAAGCTGACGAGAATTGCCCCGTCGTGATGGGTGCCGCGTTGCGCGTCGCGATCCCGTACGACGACCCGAAGGCGGCAGACGGTACGCCGGAGGAAGCGCGTCGTTACGACGAGCGCTGTAAGCAAATTGCAACGGACATGTTCTATTCGTTCTCGCAGGTCGACCCGTGAGACGAAGGTCGGGTGGCCGAACGATTTACGTATGAAAGGTGAACGATTTACGTATAAAAATGAATAATTACTTATAGATATAAAGGGCGTCGCTGCGGTACCAATGAATGAGCGCACTTGGAAGAGCCATCGGCTCGAAAGGAATTTTCATCATGTACCAGCAGCAGGAAATCAATCGGATCATCAATCGAGCAAAGCAACAGCGGGCCGAGTACCTGGCCTCCTTCACTCGAAGTCACCCAGTTTCGTTGGCGCTCGTCGCCGCTTTGTCGCTGGTTCTTTTGCAATTCACCTCGTTACCGAGTGGAGAAAGCGGCGAGCAAGCCGAGCTGACGCGACAGGTGTCGCAGCTCGGATGAGCTGCTCGCAGCACTCGGCGTCGGGAAGCGGTGAATGCCCACTGTCAGAACGCCACACCGAGGCCCAATCTGAGCCAGGGGTTCCACTCGCTATCGTAGACACTCTGGTCTAGAACTTTGACGCGTCCGTAAGTATAGGTGCCGCCTGCCCCGATCGTGAATGCGAATCGTTTCCAGACACCGGTCCATCCGAACATCCCACCAGTCTGCACTCCTCGGAGTTGAACTTCCTGGCTGCCGCGTGCATTGCGACGAAACCCGCCCACCTGCCAGGCGAACCAGATTCCCTCGGGTGCTCTGCCGACCAGGTTGACGCGGGCGCCTCCTAGGCCGCCGAAGCCAACCAGCGCATCGTTTCCCAGGCTATCGAAGGCGACGGCATAGAACGCGCCAAACACGGAAACCCGATCATGGAGTGCTCGTTCGTACTCGAGCTCGATCCGTCCGGCGAAGGTCGAGCCCGCAATGATGAGAATCAAGTTCTTGTAGTCCGTGGCGAAGATGCCTCGTTTGCACTTGCACCGGTAGGTGCACTCGCTCTTGCACTCTGGCTCCCCGTCGCAGGCCGTCGATCCGTCTTCGCAAGCCGGTTGGGTCGGCTCCGCGTAGGCCGGCGCGCCAAACCCGAAGGCAAGAATGGCCCCAATCACGATGCACGTCCGGTTGATCATCGGCCCGGCACGGGATAGCGGTGCTCGATTCGTTCGACGTCTTCACAGGTGCGGCAAATCGGTGAAGGCAACCCGGAGTTGCGTCTCGCTCGACCCGCAGCGGCCCGAAACAGCCGGAGGCTGTACTCTTCATCGCAGGCCAAGCAATCATTCACGAGCTTGATGTCCTCCGGAACGAACCCCTCTGGGTCGCATTCGTACGCCTTGTTGCCGGGAGCCTTCCGTGAGCCCGGTTCGCCGCAGACTTTGAGGCACTCCTTTTGCGTGTTTCGAGTGTTGATGTCCCATGCCTGAGCGCAGGGAAGGTCGAATCCTAGGCTCGCGATGCAAGCGAGGCGACTGAGGTCTCGGTCGATCAATCCCGTGATCCCGCACCTCCGAACTGGCTCGGTCAGGTTTGGGTTCGCGATGTACACGGCGAGGTTCCACAAAGACGAGCAAGCGCCACACTTCTGTGCGTGTGTAACCATCGCGCCGGCCTTCTCCGCCTCTGCGCGGGTCTCGTAGCTCACGAGGTCGTAAGGCATTGGACCCTCCCCGTCGACTTGGAGATCGGGCCGAGGCAGGACCCCACACACCCATGTCTCTTTCGCATCTTCGGGCGGGGTGGGTCGAAAGTCATTGCCTTCGAACACCGGCCATGGTTCTGCCAATACCCAGTCGTCGCGCAGCGCCTGAATCTCTTCAAGGGTGTACCGCGGCGCGGTCCACGTCTTCGTTTGCCCGTCTTCCAGGTATGCGCAGGTTGGCATGCAACATGATTCCTCGATGGGGCCGTTCTCGGGAGGGAGACCAAATAGGGTGTGGCGTCCCGCGTCGAGATCTTGGAAGCGCTGGTAGTCTTGGGGCGAGTACGGGTCGGAGTCGGGGCCGGGATTGCACGCCCATGCGAGGGCGAGGACGATAGCCAACGATTGATTACGGACATCTCTCATCGAGGGTTACCCCGGGGGAATGGCGGGGATCATCCCGGCCGTGTCTGGCTCCAGTACGTAGACCGCTAGATCGACGGACCCGTCGACGATGTCACCATCGACCATGATGAGAAGCAGCGTCTCGTCAATCGTGACATCGATGCGAAACGGGCCTTGGTCGATCGCTGGCGGAGGGGATGAAACGGAAAAGCCCAAGTCGTGCGGCCCGGCAGGGAGATCGATGGGCTCGGTGCGGCTACCCAAGACCAGACCGGTCGCAAGCACCTGGTTCGCGTCGGAATCGACTACAGCCATCGTGCTCCATGTGCTGTCGTCCGCACCGTGCCCGAAGAGAACCCGACCGCGATCGACAGGGCGACCGTCGCTTCCGTCCTCGAAGAGAATGAGACCGGTCGAGCTCGCCTGGCTCGAGTCGCGATACGCCACGGCCGTGTATCGGGCGTCGACTTCCAGCTCCCAGGTCAAAGTCGCAAGCGGCTGGCCGCCGCCCGGGTAGGTGACGTTCAGGCGATGCTCGCCGGCTGACAGAATCGCCGGCTGACTGGCGCGACCAAAAGCAATGCCGTTGAATGACCCTTCGTCGACGACGGTGAAGTCCAAACGAGGCTCATCGATCCCGGGCACGCCGACCGCCAGGTGGACGACTCGGAGCATCGAAGTCGCGACTCCTCCCGCGCCCCCGGCACCCCCAGCGCCGCCCTCACCCCCTGGACCTCCAGTCCCGCCCGAATCCGACGAGCCACAACCGAAGCACCCAACACCCAAGAACACCACCAAGGAGATCGAGAGCGGCGAGCGTCCATCACTGACCCGCGCAATTCCATGCACCGCTAGGTCTCCGTGTCGCCCTCCGAGGCAAGCATATGGAGCTTGTCGACGAGCTGCGCCTGCGATTTGACGTCGAGCTTCCGCATGGCCGAGCTGAGCGCACTACTGACTCTCGAGCGTGAGATGCCCAACCGGTAACCGATCAGCTTGTGGCTGTCGCCAAGCGCAGCATAAGCGACCACCTGACTCTCGCGCTTGGTGAGACCCCTCGGGTCCAACACACGGGGAGCGTTTGGCACCGCGAGGATGTAGCGGCGCTGGTCGGTATCGAACCACTCGACCATCGACCAACGACCTCGTAGCAACGCCCACCAAATCCTCAACGCCTTGTGTGGATCGTCCCTTCGCAATCGTCCGCGTGCACGGTCGATGCGTATCGCGGCGTGGCGGAGCTCTCGAAGAGAGTCGGGCAAGCGCGCGTCGTTCACCGCTTCGGTGACACCGAAGTTGCCGGCGTCGAGGACTGCATCGGCGCCGCAAGGAAGGCCATCCGCAGCATGTGAGGCGCCGCGCGCTCCAGCCACCGCCGTCCTGAGACGGAGCCCGGAGCTGAGGTGCGCCGCGAGCATCTGCCATCGGTCGCGTTCCGCTCGGCTCAACGTCTTGGTTTCGGGAACCGGCGCGATGATGTGCACGCCGCGGCCGTTCGGATCCATTCCGGTCACGCCGATGCCGTCCTTGGCATAGTCGATGTGACGTCTCCATGCCTCCATGAACCGTGGCTCCTCGGCATTGACTTCCGACAATATGCCGATGCCGGAATGCACTTGCGTCCGAATGCTCTCCGGTGGCAATTCAGCCATCGCACGCATGAGGCGGATCGGAAAATCGGCGGGCCCCGTGGCCACGTGCAACTCTTCGACGACCTGCGTTTCAGACGGATCTCGCGGCATCGTACCCACCAAGCCCGCGACGCCAAGACCATGATCGATGAGAGCCACTGCCGCCTTCATGACGTGGGGAAACCAGTCCTTGTCGGCGACGTGAAGATCGTACGCCGCCTCCGTCATCGTGATTGCGGCTTCCGCCGAATGCTCCATCGAGGCCTCGAAATCGAGAATAAGCCGATTTCGCTGCGAAGAGCAACCGGCTCCCAGACGGAGGAGCTGTCCTCCGCTTGGTCCCAACGGGCTAACGGTGTCGATCTAGGCGGTGCCGTCTCGCATGCACCACGCCCTGCAATGGAAGGCAGCCGGCTGGAGCATTTTCACCAGCCTGCCCCAACCACTGGTCGCACTTCCCGCTTTTCTTTTCGTGCTGGCGTTCGAGCCCTTGCTGCCTATAGGTCTCGGTTTGGCGGCCGGAGCAATGGTCTGGATGGTCTTCGCGGAGCTGGTTCCCGATGCGCTCGAGCGAGCCTCGCGAGGCGCCGTCGGTGCAGCAGTCGTGATCGCCTTCACCGCCCTGTTGGCTTTTCAACAGCTCGTTCTTCGATGAGAAAGCGCGACGCTCTGCCACAGTGTGGCATTTTCGTGCCTGCGCGGCCCTCCCCTTTTTGAGACGGCAGTTCGTCGATCGATGATGCGCGGCGCCGTTCATCGGTCGGTTCCGACGACTCCACGCCTCACCTTCAGCTCTC
>DATIUW010000061.1:0-29065 GCA_035466435.1 Polyangiales bacterium
GCACCGCGAGAGTGTTGTCCTTCGAGGACAACCTGATCGACGTGCGGGGCCTATCGGTGAATGCATCCCTCGGCTCCTTTGGCGACGTGCTGAGGGTTTCGAACACCTACGAGGCGCCGCTGCAGGTGAGGGGTGGAAGCATCAGCGGTCGGGACCTGGACTGGAGCAAACCGCTCGCGAGCGATCTCCAGACCCAGCCGATTCGTCCCACCGGGAACCTCTTCGTGTCGAGCGGCTCTTTGCGCATTCGCGCGGGCAACCGGATCGAGATGCCCCTCAACGGCCAGCTCTCGCTCACCGACAGCACGCTCATGATCGAAGGGACGGCGAGTGAGCCGGTCGTGTTCGCACCGGAAGCAAGCGCGCCGTTTTGGAACCGGATTCGCCTCCGCGGACCCGGCAGCGCCGGTCAGTCGTACCTCGCGTACGCGCTTCTCGAATCAGCGGGATCCGATCCCTCCCTCGACGCATCACCACAGCGCGGGGCCATCGTCGTCGAATCGAGCGCCGGGGTTCCTGCGACACCACGCATTCGAGACACGGTCATCGTGGACAGTAACGGATACGGCATGACGCTGGCCGATCTCACGCACTGCTCGGGCGCTTGCGAGAACAACACCATCGTGGGCTCGCGGTTTTCGGCGCTTCGCATGGCGGCCAATCTCGTCGGCAGGTTCGGAACGGGGAACCTGCTCGCCGGGAACAATACTTCGGGTACGCTCGGACACGAGGGTGTTTGGGTCGCGGGAGACGTAGTCGACACCAGCGCCACGTGGCCGGCCAACGACGTGCCGTACGTGGTGCAGGGGGACATCGAGCTCCGGCAGTCGAGCCCCCTCGACCCCTTACCCGTGCTCACCGTCGAGCCAGGCGCCGAGCTGCGATTTGCCGAGGGGCGCCGACTGCGGGTCGGGGAGGGCAACGACGGCGTGCTCGATGCGCGCGGAACCGCGACGGCGCCGATCACCTTCACCAGCATCGACCCGAGCGGGCAGACGTTTTGGCGTGGAATCGACTTCAATCAGGGCGCAGACGGGTCGGCGCTGGACCAGGTCATCATTTCGTACGGTGGAAGCGGCGCGGGTACCGGCAACGTGAACTTCAGGTCGGGCTCCATCGTCGACATCGGGGCAGTCCGGTTCACCAATGCGGCTCACTATGCGGCTTCCATTTTCGCAGGCTCGGCGCCCATGTTCTTGGGTCCCCCGATCGAACGGCTCTACGTCTCGAACGGGCAGGCTTCGAATCCCGGTTCGGGGGACCCGGCCTTCGATTGCATCCGGGACGCCGCCGCCGGAACCTGCATCCAGCCCTGACCTGCGAAGGGCGCCTCGGGGCTGACCTTGCGCTGCCAGATCGGCTCTCCTAGGCTCCGGCCTCATGTCGGACGACGACGTCTCACAGAAGACATTGGCGGTTCATGGTGGCGAGCCGCGCACGTACCCCTATGACGCGCTGGCGGCTCCAATTACCCAGACGGCGACCTATTCGTTTGCCGATACGGCCGAGCTGATCGCGTATTTCGAGGGTCGAAAGGATCGCGAGGAGTACGGGCGCTACGGAAACCCCTCCGTCCGGTTGGTGGAGGAAAAGGTAGCGGCCATGGAGCGTACCGAGGACGCCGTGGCCTTTGCGAGCGGGATGGCTGCCATCACGTCGACGATCCTGGCGCTGGTTCAGTCAGGCTCTCACGTGATCCTGTTTGCGGACTGCTACCGGCGAACCCGACAGTTCGTCACGACGTTCCTCGATCGGTTCGGCGTGGCGAGCACGCTGGTTCCGCCCGCCGATGTGAACGCGCTGCGCGATGCAATTCGACCCGAAACACGATTGCTCATCGCCGAGGCGCCGACCAATCCCTACCAGACCGTTCCGGACCTCGAAGAGGTGGCCGAGATCTGCCGTGGCACCAAGGTCAAAACGCTGATCGACAGCACGTTCGCCACGCCGATCAACTTCCAACCAGCGAGCTACGGCATCGATCTCGTCGTACATAGCGCAACGAAGTATCTGGCCGGGCACAACGACGTGCTCGGCGGTGTCGTGGCAGGAAAGGCCGGGCTCGTGAGCCTGGTCCGCGATTTGAGAAGTGTCTTTGGCGCCTGCCTCGACCCTCATGCAGCGTATCTGATCCATCGCGGGATCAAGACCCTGGCGCTACGCGTCGAGCAACAAAATGCGACTGCGCAAGCCATGGCGGAAAGGCTGGAGGCACACCCCCGGGTCAGACAGGTTTGGTATCCGGGCCTCGCGTCGCATCCGAATCACGAGACGGCCAAACGGTTGATGGGTGGATTCGGTGGCGTGGTGACGTTCGAGGTCGAGGCCGACCTACAGGGCACGAGCCGAATCGTCGACGCGTGCCGCATTCCCAGGATCGCGCCGAGCCTCGGAGGGGTCGAGTCTCTCATCGAGCAACCCGCGCTGATGAGCTATTTCGAGCTCAGCACCGAGGAGCGCGAGGCGATCGGCATCAAGAACAACCTGATTCGCTATGCGGTAGGCATCGAAGATACCGACGAGCTCATCGGTGACTTGGTCGCGGCCCTGGACGGCGCCGTGTGAGATAATCGGCTCGGGTAATGCGGTCGGGCTCACGAAACCGGGCTGCAACTATACCCCACCACTGTTCCACCAAATCGCAGCGAAGACGTCAATACGGTGCAAGTGCCCGAAATCGCTATTGACGCGCCTAGGCCCCTGGATATACTGGGCGCCCAAATGGGGAGAGAATCGATGACGAAGTCGGAGCTCATCGACGCTGTTGCACAGCGGACGAAGATCACCAAAAGCCGAGCTGAACAAGTTGTAAACTGCGTCTTCAATGCGATGACGTCGGCGCTCGAGCACGGGGAAGGGATCGAGATCCGCGGCTTCGGAAGCTTCACCGTGCGCGAGTACAAGTCGTACAGCGGACGAAATCCTCGAACCGGAAAACCAGTGCCAGTTCCAGAGAAGCGCCTTCCTTTTTTCAAGGTTGGCAAGGAGCTCAAGGAGCTGGTGAACAACGGGGCCGCAGAGGCTGGCGAGTAGGGCCGACCCCGTGAAACCCGAAGCCCAGCTTGCCGAGCTGAAGCGCGGCGTCGTGGACTTGCACGTCGAGTCCGAGCTGCTCGAGCGTTTGAGCGCCGGTAAGCCCCTCAGGATCAAAGCGGGGTTTGATCCAACGCGGCCGGACTTGCACCTGGGGCATACGGTTCTGTTGAACAAGATGCGCCAGTTTCAAGAGCTCGGGCACGAAGTGGTGTTCATCGTCGGCGATTTCACGGCGCAGATCGGTGACCCATCCGGACGGAGCAGCACGAGACCGGTTCCCACGCGCGAGGAGATACTCGAAGGGGCCCGAACCTACGCCGAGCAGGCCTTCAAGATTTTGGACCGCGATCGGACGCAGATCGTCTACAACAGCGAATGGCTCGGCAAGATGGCGTTCGACGACGTCATCCGACTTGCCGGCAAGTACACGCTCGCACGAATGATGGAGCGGGACGACTTCAAGCGACGGTGGGCCGAGCACCAGAGCATTTCGTTGCACGAGCTGCTGTATCCGCTCGCGCAGGCCTACGATTCGGTGGTCCTCGAATGCGACGTGGAGCTCGGTGGAACCGATCAATTGTTCAACCTGCTCGTGGGGCGCGAGATCATGCGCGAGACCGGGCAGCGTCCACAGATCGTGATGACGACACCGATTCTCGAGGGCATCAACGCGCGAGCGGAAAACGGTAAGATCGTCGGCGCCAAGATGAGCAAGTCGCTCGACAACTACGTGGGTGTTGCGGAGCCACCGAAGGAGCAGTTCGGCAAGCTGATGAGCATCTCCGACGATCTGATGTGGCGATACTACGAGCTTCTGTCCGTGGAGCCTGTCGCAGAGGTGGAGCGACGAAAGCATGCGTGTGCGTCGGGCAGCATGAACCCTCGCGACGCCAAGATCGCGTTGGCCAAAGAGATCGTCAGCCGCTACCACGACACGGCGCAGGCCGACGGGGCGGAAGCGGCCTGGCTGGCGCAGTTTTCCAAACGTCAAGTGCCCGACGAGATGCCCGAGCACGAGGTGACGCTCGACGAGGACAGCATTTGGATTCCCAAGCTGCTCAGCGACATCGGCTTGGCGAAGAGCTCGAGCGACGGACGTCGACGCATCCAGCAAGGCGGCGTCGAGATCGATGGCGATCGAGTCACCGACCCCCAGGCAAAGCTTCCCAAGGGCCGCTACATCATCAAGTCCGGCAAACGCGCCTGGGCCGCCGTCACCCTGAAATAGGGGGACACTCTCCGGGTCCCCAACCCACCGAAATCACGAAGCTCCCCCGCCAAAGATCGCAGCGCCAAATCGTTACGAGATTTCCAGCGGAGCAGGAGGAGTGCCGTGCTAGCCTCTGAAGTCTCCGAAACGAATCGCTGCGATCTTTGGCTGAGAAGCGCATGAATTTCGGGATGTTGGGAGGTGAGAGAGTGTCCCGGTCTTACAAGCAGCATCGGGATTTGGGCGATCGGTGGGATGTGATCGTCGTGGGGTCGGGCATCGGCGGGTTGTCGGCGGCGGCGACTCTCTCGAAGCTTGCCCGGAAGCGCGTGCTGGTGCTGGAGCGGCATTACAGAGCGGGCGGTTTCACGCACACGTTCCGGCGGCCGGGCTACGAGTGGGACGTCGGGGTTCACTACATCGGGGACGTGTCTCATCCGCGTGCCGCAGGTCGGCGTCTTTTCGACTTCCTCACCGACGGCAAGCTCGAATGGGCCGACATGGGCGACGTCTACGACCGCATCATTCTGGGAAACGACGCCTACGACTTCGTGAAGGGCCTCGACCGGTTTCGCGAGCGCATGCACGGCTATTTCCCCGCGGACGCGGACGCGATCGATGCGTATTTGGAGAGAGTCATCGCGACCGCCAAGAAAGCGCAGCTCTTCTTCGCCGAGAAGGCGATGCCGCCTCTGGCGTCCAAGCTCGTTGGCGGGATGATGCGCCGCCCCGTGCTGAAGGAGGCCACTCGGACTACCCGCGAGGTGCTCGAAGAGCTGACGTCGAACCAAGAGCTGATCGGCGTGCTGACGGGCCAGTTCGGCGACTACGGTCTGGTTCCCGCCAAGAGCAGCTTTTTCATCCACGCCATGGTCGCAAGTCACTACTTTCGAGGGGCGGCGTATCCGATCGGCGGCTCCGCGAGGATCGCCGAGACCATCACTCCGGTGATCGAAGCTTCCGGCGGAGAAGTGGTGACCAATGCAGACGTCACCGAGATCCTCGTCGAGGAGGGTCGAGCCGTCGGCGTGAGGCTTGCCGATGGACGTCCCCTCCATGCCCCCGTGATCGTGAGTGACGCGGGCATTGCCAACACCTTCGAGCATCTGCTCCCACACGACGTCGCCGAGGCGGCTGGACTCACGAAGAAAGCCAAAGAGGTGGCGGCCTCGATCGCGCATCTGTCTCTGTACATAGGCCTCGAAGGCACCACCGAAGAGCTGGAGCTCGAAAAGACCAACCTGTGGGTCTACCGGGACCACAGGCACGAGGAGAACATCGAGCGTTTCATCGCGGACCTCGACGCCCCGCTACCGCTCGTCTATCTGTCTTTTCCATCGGCCAAGGACCCGGACTTCCATCGCCGTCACCCGGGTCGTTCGACGATCGAGGCGATCACGCTCGGTTCCTACGAGCAGTTCCGGCCGTGGGAGGACACGTCTTGGAAGAAGCGGGGCGCACGGTACGAAGAGCTCAAGGCAAGCCTCTCGGAGCGCCTGCTCGATACGGTTTATCGACATGCGCCGGCCACGCGCGGAAAGGTCGAGATAGCCGAGCTGTCGACACCGCTGTCCACCCGCAACTTCGCTGCCCATCCACGTGGCGAGATCTACGGCCTCGCGCATACCCCACGTCGCTTCGAGCAACGGTGGCTCCGACCGCGCACACCCATCGAAGGCCTCTACCTCACCGGCGCGGACATCGCCTCGTGCGGGGTGATGGGAGCCTTGATCGGCGGCATGCTCTGCTGCTCGGCGGTCCTCAAGGGGAACGTCCTAGGGCAGGTGCTGAAACACGAAGCACACGCTTTGCGACAGAGCACTCTTTCTCCGCGCAACCCGGCAAAGGCCTGAGTGGCATTCCGCTCGCGGAGGCCTCGCGATTCGGTATGCTAGCCGAATGATTCCACTCGATCTCGAGCATCCGATTTGGGAGCAGGTGTACATGGTCGCCCCGCTCACCATCGTCGGAACCCGTGAGCCCGATGGCAGCTTCGACTTGGCGCCAAAGCACATGGCGATGCCCCTGAGCTGGCAAGACCACTATGGCTTCGTGTGCTCGCCCTCGCATGCCACATACGTCAATGCGTGCCGCGAAGGATGCTTCACCGTCAGCTTTCCGCGGCCCGATCAGGTGTTGCTGACGAGCTTGGCCGCCGCTCCCCGATGCGACGACGATCACAAGCACTCCCTGCAGGCGATTCCGACCGTTCCAGCGAGCAAGATCGACGGCGCGCTCGTGGCACAGGCGTATCTGCATCTCGAGTGCGAGCTCGACCGGATCATCGACGACCTCGGCGACAACAGCTTGATCGTCGGACGCATCGTGGCGGCTTCGGTGGCGGAAGACAGCGTCCGCGAGGTAGATCGGGACGCCCAGGAGATGATCGCGCATTCGCCGATGCTCGCCTACCTGCATCCAGGACGCTTCGCCAGGATCGTGGAGACCCACGCGTTCCCTTATCACGTCGGCTTCAAGCGCTAGTACACGCAAGTCATGTCGGAGGATCTGCCGAAGCGCATTTTGGAGCATCTCGATCGAAGTCGCACGGCGATGTCCGACTTGCTGGAGCAATTGGTGCTGTGCGAGTCTCCCTCCGTCGACCTCTCGTCGCTGCGCCGCATGCTCCAGCTGTTGGCCGCAGCATTCGAGCAGCGAGGTTTACGTCCCGTCGTCCTCAAAGGAAAGCAGAGCGGTGGAATGCTCTTGGCCGTGCCCGAGCGCCGGCCTCGTCCGCGCAGACACCAACTCGTGCTCGGGCACTGCGACACGGTCTGGCCCGTCGGCACACTTCAAACGATGCCGATCAAGATGGAGGACGGCACGTTTTCGGGCCCTGGGGCCTACGACATGAAGGCCGGGCTGGTGCAAGGTCTGTTTGCGATCGAGGCACTGTCGGCCGTTGGCGCCAATCCTCTCCCGCTGACCCCCGTCTTCTTCATCAACACGGACGAAGAAATTGGAAGCCACGACTCGACGCCCACCATCATTCGCTTGGCTCGAGGCGCGGACCGGTGCTTCGTGCTGGAGCCGTCTCTCGGTCGCGAGGGATGCCTCAAGACTGCACGCAAAGGGGTCGGTAGATTCACGATCACGGTGAAGGGTAGAGCGGCCCATGCCGGGCTCGATCCGGGCCAAGGCGCGAGCGCGATTCTCGAGCTCTCACTCATCGTCCAAAAGCTCTTTGCTCTCAACGATGCGGAACGGGGCGTCACCGTGAACGTGGGAACCATCGACGGCGGGCTCAGTCCGAACGTGGTGGCCCCCGAAAGCAAAGCGACCGTCGACGTGCGCGTGCCCACCAAAGAGGATGCCGCGCGAATCGAAGCGACCATTCGCGACATCCAGACGCAAACTCCGGGAACGCAGGTCGAGATTCGGGGTGCGATCGGACGTCCTCCCATGGAGCGGACCGAGCGGAACCAGCGCCTGTGGCGTCTGGCGCTGCGCTGCGCGGAAGAGCTCGGGTTCGAGATCGACCAGGCATCGGCGGGCGGCGGCTCCGACGGAAACACGACCAGTCAGCTCGCTCCGACACTCGACGGCCTCGGGGCGGTAGGGGCGGGGGCGCATGCGCTGACCGAGCACCTCTATCTCGACAAGATGGTCGAGCGTTCGGCGTTGCTTGCCCGGCTTCTGTCTTGTCCGCCTCTCGATGTCGCGGTGCCTCCGGAAGACGGCACGGCCTAGAGGCCGGCCGCGCCGATCACCGCGCCTCGTGAGGGCATGTCGTCCCGGATTTCTTCGAGCAGCCGGTCTGCGGGGCATCGCGCCTCCTCCAGAAGCTCACGCAAAGGCCGGAGCAGCGTCGTCTCGTCCTCGCCCGCCGCGTTGGTTTCGCCGATGCGGCGCAAGCCGGATTCCGCAAGCTCGAGGATCTCTCCTGCCCAATCCGCGGCTTCGCGCTTCATGAACTTGGTGCGGAGTCCGAGGCGCGCGAGATCGTCGCGTTGCCGCTGCACTTCGGGAAACGACCACGGATCGACGAGGCGTTCGAGCCCCCGAAGGCTATCGTCGTCGTAGAGCAATCCCTTCCACAACGCTGGCAGGGCAAAGAGCATCTCGGGTTCTTGCGCATCGGCGCCCCGGTACTCGAGGGTGCTCTTCAGCCGCACTTCGGGAAACAAGGTTCGCAGATGAACGACCCAATCGTCGTAGCGTGCCGTGACCCCCCGAAAGCCGTTTTCCAAAAAGGACCGAAACGTCTGTCCGGTATTGTAATAGGCCTTCCCGGCGCGCTTCACGAGAAACATCGGCACGTCGACGGCCCACTCCACGTAATCCAAGTACGACGGGTGGTCCTTCCAGGCGAAGGGGAGAAGCCCCGATCGATCCCGGTCCATGTGCAGCCACGTCAGCCCTCGGAACGACTTGTAGCCGCTTCGCTTTCCCTCGTTCCACGGGCTGTTCGCGAACATCGCCGTGACCAAGGGCTGCGCACGAAGTCCGGCCCGCAGCTTCCGCATGGCGTCGTCCTCCGATGCGTAGTCCAAGTTGGCTTGCACCGTGCACGTCTTGGTCATCATGTCTCCGGCCATCGGACCGCGCGTCGGCATGTACCTGCGCATGACGTCGTAGCGTATCTTGGGCACCCAACCGAGCTGCTCCACCGTCGCAAACGGGTGGGACCCGAGGCCGAGCCATACCAGGCCGAATTCTTCGATGACCGGCTGCAGCTCGGCCCAGTGCGCATCGGACTCGGCCTTGCCCTCGTGAACGGACCGATAGGGCGAGCCCGAGAGCTCGATCTGGGAGCCGGGCTCGAGCGTCACTTGTGCGTCTCCGCGTCGCAGCGCGATGACCGGACCGTTCTCGATCTCTCGCTCGGGCTCCCAGCCGTGCCGTTCGATGAGCGCATCGAAGATCGCGACGACGCTGACCGGCCCCTCGTAGGGTAGATGTGCGCCATCGGCTCGACGGACTGCGATCCGCTCTGCTTCCGTGCCAATTCGCCAATGCTCCCGCGGCTTCTCCGACTCGTGAAAAAGCGCGAGCAAGTCATCCATTCCACGAAGGGGGGCGTCGGGTCTCGGCAACGTGTCCTCTGAATCCGCCGTGCGGGCGCGGGACCCTACCACGAAGCCCACAGCGGTGCTCCCGAGAAGGGCCGGTTCGAGGTTGCGCGATGGCCCGGGACGTGGTGGAACAGCTCCGTGGATCGATTGCTCGAGCTGCTCCGGGAACGAGGATTCCGACGCGGCCACTTCGTGTTGAGCTCCGGCCTGGAGAGCGACTTTTTCATCGACTGCAAGCCGGCGGTGCTGCTCGCCGAGGGCCACGCACTGGCCGGCCGCGCGCTCCTCGAGCGAATTCGCGACTTCGCTGGTTCGGTTTCCGCAGTGGCGGGGGTGGAGCTCGGAGGGTGCCCGCTCGCCTCGGCCGTGGCGGTTGCTTCGTGGTCGGCCGGCACACCGATCGATGCGGTCTACATCCGGAAGGCCACCAAAGAACATGGGACGAAACGGCTCCTCGAAGGCGCGGACCATCTCACGAAGGGCGCCAAGCTGGTGATCGTGGAAGACACGGTGACGACCGGCGGTTCGACGCTTCGCGCGGTCGAGGCAGTTCGGGCTGCAGGGTTAGGCGTGGCGGGCGTGATAGCCGTGGTCGATCGTCTCGAAGGCGGCGCCGATGCGATCCGCAGCGCCGGCGTTCCGTTCAGCGCGCTTTACGATCGAACCGATTTCATGGGGGACTCGTGAAACCTCGGGCTCTGGCGTTGCTGATGATGGCGGCGCTCAGCGGCTTTGCCTGCAAGCCACAGACCATCTCGATGGAGCCCGGTCCGCGCACCTTCAGCCCCGAGTCCTATTCCCGTGTCTGGGAGGCATGGACGCGAGAGAAGGAATCGTTCTCGTGGAAGGAGCTGGCCCACGAGATCTTCGTGTCCGCGACGTTCGAGTCATGGGAGTTCCGATGGGCGTACGTGGTGCGTTACGCCTACGACTACAGCCTGGCCCCGGCGACTCGCGACGAGATGCTTCAAGCGAGCCTGGCGAGCTCGCGACGAGAGCACCGCTTCTTCGTCACCCTATCGGGAATGGACTTTCGGGAGTCGAATCTCACCAATGAGGCGTCGGCCTGGCGAGTCCTTTTGGTCGACCCCGAGGGCAACCAGACCGCCCCCGTGCTGATGGAACGTGTGAGGCGGCCCACAGCCGTGGACCGGGTCTATTTCCCTCAGGTCAACGCCTTTCGGCAGACGTTTCGCTTGACGTTTCCAGCAGTTGACGCCGACGGCCGCGCCACCATCCCAGAAGACGCCGAGTTCGTAGTGCTCCGATTCACGGGCGCCCGGGGGCGTGCCGACCTTCGCTGGGAGCTCGGGCGCGGCAAGGGCGGTTGACGAAGGTTTGACAGGCACGATCTCGGGTCGCTATCATTTCATCGTCGCGTAAGCCTTCGTAACGAATGGGGAAACGGGCCTTGCGGGGAGGTTTTGAATGATTGTGCGCCACAGGGGGTGGGCGGTTGCAGTATTGATTGCAACGCTTGGGTTGGGTTGTCACGCAGCCAAGGACGATCCGGAAGGACAAGCTGAAGAGCTTTCCGATCCGGTTCGCCGCGAGAATGCGATTTTCAACCTCAAGGAGATCTACACGAAGAGGTTGGCTGCCAACGCTGGAGACCGCAACAGCGCCGACGTGAAAGCCGTGACCGACGTGGTGGTCGATCCGCTCACGCAAGCCTATCTCAACTATCCAGAAGACCGGATCAATGGGCTGGCAATCCTCGATCTCTTATACGAGATGCAAGACGCGCGAAGTCTTCCTGCTTTGATCGAAGCGCTCAATTGGCGACTACAGGTCTCGGAGGATCACGCGGTACGCGCGGCTCAGACCATTCAAGCATTGGATGTCCCAGCGGCCGACCGGCCCAAAGTGATCGAGGCCTTGGCGCGCTCGCTCGAGCGCATCACCGGATCGCGTCCCGAGGACAACAAGATGCGCGTGGCGATGATCATGGCGCTCGGCTCCCTCGATGACAAAGGTGCGACGGACGTCCTCACGGAAATCGCAACCCGTCAAGACGAGAACCAGAATTTCTTGATCAATCGACTCGCTGCCCAGCAGCTCGGTGAGCTCCGGGACCCCGCGGCAATCCCCGCGCTCATCAAGTGCCTGTTCTTGTTCGCGCCGAATCAACCTGACCTTCGCATGAACGACGTGGCCGCCGAAGCGTTGATCTTGATCGGTCGGCCTTCGCTGAAGCCCTTGCTTCGCGTTTTGGAAGGAAAGGACGCGACGGCCAATGCCATCGCCCAGCACTACCTCGATGCGGTCAAGGCCCGCCGTCCGGACCTGGCCACGCGCATGACGGTTCGGCAGGTCACGGGAGGCGAGGCCAGCTTTGCGCTTGGCGCGCTAGGCTTCTCCGAGGCACTGGAGCCGCTCCTCGAGGAAGCGAGCTCGTCCGACATTCCCCGCAAGCTGAACGCAGCGATCGCACTGGTGCGAATCGACGTGCCCGAAGGACAAAAGGACCGCGTCCGTTCGACGCTCCAGAAGATCTACGGCGAGCTGCCGAAAGGCTTCGAAGGCATTGCCATGCGCGGACAGTTGCTAGCTGCGATCGCACACACGTACGACGAGCGGATGATGCCGTTCATATTCGATCAGGTGACCGACAAGCGTGCCAATCCCGAGCTGCGCCTCATCGCTGCACAGAACTACGCGCTTCTCGCAAACAAGACGGAGGCGGAGAGCTTGGCGACGGTGATCGACCGCGAAGAGCGATCCGAGGAAGGCGGCTACAAGGAGAAGCTCGAAGAGCACAAGCCGCTTCTCGCAATGGCAGAGGAGTGCGACACGAGCATCGATTGCTGGATTTCCAAAGCCGCGAGCCCGGACAGCACCAAGGCACGCAAAGGAGCGTACATGCTGGGGCGGTACGCCGACGGCAACGAGAAGGCCATCGACGCCCTCGTGAGTCAGCTCGGAAGTGCGGACCTGGGCGTCCGTCTGTCTGCGCTCATGGCGCTCGATCGCATTGCGAAGAAAGGAAGCCCCGCTGCGGTGGCAAAGATCGACGAGCTCCGTACTCGCGAGGAGGGGCAGTCGGTCTGGACGAGGTTCCGTGGCGAGGCCCTCCCGATTCAAGCCCGGCTCCGTGGCCGGGCTGCGGACGCCGGCTAACACGACTGGCGACCGACCGTGAGGCGCGCCGCTGCCCTTTTTCTGACGAGCGGGTTGCTGGTCGCCGCGTGCGGCCGCGACCCGAGCGATTCGGTCTCCGGCCCATCGGAGACCGGTTCGCGCATCGGCGTAGTCGCTCGAGTCGACGGCCGAGTGGTCACCGCCTCGGAGGTAGCCGCCCGAATGAAGGCCGACGGCATCACCGCTGAAGATGCCCTCGAAGCGCTGATCGAGGAGACGTTGCTGGTCGCCGAGGCAAGGCGGCTCGGCCTGACGGTGACGGAAGAAGACGAACGCGCCATCGATCGACTCATGGTCCGGTCCCTGCTTCGTGACATCGAACGGGAGATCACCCCCGAATCGATGAGCAGGCAGGAGGTCCGCCGAGACTTCGAGAGTCACGCGGAGAAGCTGCAATCCCCGGAGCGGAGACGCTCTTGGCACATCGTCGTGAAGGATCGGACCGAAGCTGGCAAAGCCCTCGCGGAGTCGATTTTGAAGACGGTCCGCCAAGCGGACGACCCGCGGGTCGTGTACGAGCGCCACGCCGAGGGGCGCGAGGACGACACCGCAATCGAGGTCGAGGCCGAGGAGCTTCCGGCCATTACGATGAAGGCCAGGATCGAGCGACCGTACAAGGAGGCGCTGTTTGCAGCCGAGTCGCCCGGTGTCGTGGATCACCTGATAGAGACTTCCCATGGTTGGCACGTCATCGTCCTGGAAGAAATCGTGCCCGCCGAGCGCCGAACGCTCGAAGAGGTCGAGGAGGAGATTCGTGAGCGCCTGAGCCAGAAGAAGCGCTTCGAACGCGTCGTCGCCATCATCGACGGGCTCCGTGCGCAAGGCTTGGTCAGCTACGAAGACCAGGGCGTCGAGCGGCTCTTGTCGGCGGCCGGGTTGCCCGAGCGAGCCGAGTGAGCCGCCTCACGCCGCGTTTGGGGCGCGCGGGCTCGATCCGCTACCATGATCGATCGGATGGGGAACCGCATCGGCGAACGGATCGGGGCATGGGTGGTGACGGCCCACCTGGCGGACGGCGCGATGAGCTCGGTCTACGAAGCATCCCACGTCGAAACCGGAGCCCCCGTGGCGATCAAAGTCCTGAAACAAGAAGGAGCTGGTGACCCCGTGGCGACGGAACGCTTCGTCCGCGAATACGAGACAGCCAAGTCTCTTCGAGACGTGCACGTGGTCGAGGTCGTCGATTTCGGAGAAACGGCGGACGGCGCGCCCTTCATCGTCATGGAGCTTCTTCGAGGAGAAACCCTGGGCTCGCTCCTCGAGCGCGAAGGTCCGATGCATCCGGCACGCGCCGCGCGGATCATCTGCCAGCTCGCTCTCGGGCTCCGGCATGCCCACGGCGAAGGAGTCATTCATCGGGATCTCAAGCCAGGCAATGTTTTCGTGTGCGACCTGGAGGGCGAGGAGCGGATCCGCATCCTCGACTTCGGATCGGTCAAGCTACAGCTATCCATGGGCCCAAAGCTCACCGCGTTCGGCACGACGCTGGGCTCCCCTTGCTACATGTCGCCCGAGCAAGCGCTCGGTCGGCCGGACGTGGACCCGCGAAGCGACGTGTTCTCATTGGCAGCCATCGTCTACGAGGTCACCACCGGGGAGGTAGCGTTCGCTGGGGACACGGTTGGGGAGATTTTGGCGAAGATCATCGAGACCGACCCATCGCCGCTGAGCGATTGCAATCCGGATTATCCTCGAGCCCTGGACGACGTGATTCGTAAGGGGCTTTGCAAAGACAAGTCGGCGAGATTCACGAGCGCGATCGGGCTCGCGGAAGCGATGCTAGCGGCCCTGGGGCTGCCCGCGGAGGTCGAGCGCTGGGCGCACGCACCACTCGACGACGTCGAGCGTTTGCTGCCCGGGTCGCGTCTCAGTCCAGCGCCACCAGGAGGTCCTCCCGGATTTCATAGAGCTGCGGCGGGTGAGCGGGGCTTCGGTCGGCCGACAACGATCCCACCGAAGTGACCGAGGTGACGCCCACGCCGGCCGTCAACGCATTGGTGAGACCCTCACGCGTTTGGTATCCCTGCCGTAGCGCCCCGGAGATCATGCGGTACGCGTCGTATCCATAGGCAGCGAAGGTCGCTGGCGGCTTGCCGTATCGAGTCTCGTAGGCGGTCCGGAAATGCTGGTTGATGGTTGCATCCGAGCCCTCGTAGAAGGGAAGGGCGATCAACGCCCCTTGCAGATAGCGCTGCGCCCGCCGAAGAAGGTTCGGCGACCAGCTCGGACTGGGCAGCAGGAAATGCACTGCGCGCTCGGCGTGCTCCGGAAGCGTGCCTTCCCCGATGCTCCAGGCGCCCTCGGCTGCGAAGGTGGGCGCGATCAGCGCAACCTGTTCGCCGACATCGGCCAGCAACACGGTATTGCAGTCGGTCTCGAGCACGGTGCGGACGTACTCGACGAACGACTTCGTTCCCGGCGGATAGGCCACGCCCTCGCAGTAGACACCTCCGGCTGCAGCCACCTCTTGATCGAACAAGCGCTCCATCGTGCGGCCGTAGCCGTGGTCGGGGTAGAGGACGACGAATCGAGACGATCCACGCTCGCGGGCCGCTCGCACGAGGGCTTCGAGCTCGTCGCGTGGGCTGTAGAGGAAGCGAAATACCCTTTCTCCGACGGTGGAAATCTCCTCGGAGGTAGCGAAGCTGACCAGGGGCACGCCACTACGTTGCGCCGCTTCGGCGGCGGCTTCGGTGGTCCGGTTGCCCACCGGACCGAGGACCGCGATGACCCGCTGGTCGCCGATGAGAGACCGTGCCGCAGAAGACGTCTTGGAAGGGCTGTCGCCCGTGTCTCGCACGACGATCTCGGGACCGCCCTCGTCGAGTTGGGCGAGCTGCATGCCTTGAAGGAGCTGACGCCCCACCTCCTGCCCGCGGCCGCTCAGCGGGAGCAAGGCTCCGACGACATACGGATTGCCAAACAAGAACTCATCGGCACGCGCGACGAGCATGCCGACCTCCGGGTCGTCGGTGAAGCCGCTCTTGCGCAACGCATCGGCTGTCGTGGCGACCAGGTCGGCGTCCTGTGTCTCGAGCGCGTGCTCGAGGAGGCGCATCGAGATCCCAACCCGGGGAAGGGCACCGGTGCGAAGCTCGCCAAAGAGGGCGGCCGCCTCTTCGATGGTGACCTTTTGGGCCAGAAGCTCGATCGCGGCTTCGAGCCGTTCCGGGTCGGGAGGCGCCGCATCACGCGCAATGAGGGCATCTACGACGCGGAGCCCGAGGCTCGCATCGATGGTCTGCTCCGATGCGATTACCACGGCGTCCCACAGCAACGCTTGCTCCTCGTCGGAAAAACGCTCCGTGGCGAGAGGCTCGATGCCCTGCAGCGCCCGTTCCGGGTCTCCCAGCTTCAATCGGCACATGGCCAGGTGAAGCGAGGCGCGCAGCGCGATGGCTCGGTCGGCGCTCGCCTCTGCTTGCTCGAGGTGCGGCACGCTGCTCTCGCACCGGCCGAGGTCGGCTTGCAGCACGCCCAGCTCGAGACGGGCTAAATCGGCCTCCACGGTGCCTTGGTGGCTGATGATGAACGTCTCGTACGCGTTTTGGGCCGCGCGCGCCTCGCCTTGGGCCGCAAGCTCCCGAGCCTGCGCAATCTCTGCAGGGGGCGCCTTTTCGAGCGGGCTTTCGACCTTCTTCGGCGCGCAGCTGATGAGCAGAATCAGCGCGGCGCACGACAATGCGCTTCGGGACATGGAGCCGCACGATACATGGCCGCATCGCGCTCCGCCACGTGGCGGCGAATCAGCAGGCGGCTTCCCACTGCGCGGCCAGCCGTGCGAATTCCTCGATGGAAAGCGTTTCGCCGCGTCTCGAACCGTCGATCCCGGCCGCCTCGAGCGCATGGTCGGCTCGCCGTGCGTCGCCTAGGGCGCGCAAGGCGTTGCGTAGCGTCTTGCGGCGGGTGTGGAAGGCTGCCCGCACGACCGCCTGAAAGGCGGCGGTTTCCTCGGCGAGGGGCGTGGCGAGAGGAACGAGACGCACCACTGCGCTTTCGACCTCGGGGGGTGGATAAAAGGCGCCCGGCCGGAGTCTGCAGACCGTGTCGACGACGAATCCGGCCCGTGTGAAGATGGTCAGCGCTCCGTATTCTTTGGTGCCAGGGGACGCCACGAGACGGTCCCGCACCTCCCTCTGCACCATCAGCACCGCGCCGACGAGCGCCGCCCGGTGCGCGATCACCTGCCGCAGAATGGCACCGGTCGACTGATAGGGGAGATTGCCTGCAATTACGAGCTTTGATCCGTACCGCGCCGAATATGCAGTGAAATCGAGATCCGCCGCGTCTGCTTGGAGGATCTCCAACTGCGGGGTCTCGCCGAGCTCTTCGCGCAGCACGCGCACCATATCTCGATCGAGCTCGACCGCGAGTACGTGGCAGCCGCGCTCGACGAGAGCGTGCGTGAGCGCGCCGAGGCCCGCACCAAGCTCGACCACGCGTTTTCCGAGAGCCGCCGCGGCGTCGGCGATCTGTGCGACGGCGGCCGGTTGAATCAGAAAGTTCTGCGAGAACGATCGCTTTGGCGCCAGATCATATTTCCTAAGTAGATCTCGGGCATCGGGCGGACGTCGGTTGCCCGATGTCACGGGGACAACCCGCTAGAATCATGAATGTTTTGGCACGGAATTGGCATGTCTAGATCGCATCATGTCACGGGGTTTGCCAACAGAGCACGCGTTATTATGTTGGTGACGTGGGTGGATTGACCTACGTTAAGGACTGAGGAATCAAATGCTTCCAGGCTTCATCATCGAGCAGATCCGGCAACGGGAGGAAGAGGCAAAGCGCGATTTTCCTCAGCTCGAGCTTCCGCTTCCGATGCCTGAGGGCTCTCAAGCGCCCGAGCGCGAAGAAGAACCGACACGAGGCGTGGTCATCATCGATCTCCTGGCAGACTGATGATCCGCTAGACTGCGGGTGTGTCAGTCCGTGCCGCCATGGGCCTGGGTGAGCTGCTCAACGTCCTCGAAGCAGCGCTCGAGAGTGCAGATGTTCAGGATCGATCGGCTCTGGAGGCGGATTTGGTCTGGTGCCGGATCGAGCGGGGCGAGCTGGGAGACGCGTTTGCTCTGCTCGGGGGCGACTCGGGGGACATCGATTCACCGGCCTCGCGAGAGCTGACTCGCGCCGAGATCCAGGCCTACTGCGGGAACGAGGATGCCGCGCTGCAACTTCTCGGGCGCGGCCTTGCCGAGAGCGCGTCTTGGGGGTTGGTTCGCGCACGTGTCGCCGCGGCGCGGGGCGACTGGGAGAGTGCTCGTGTCTTGGACATCGACGCATTCGACGCCGCGGGAGCCCGGCAGCGGGCGGCGCTCTTGGCAGCGCGCGCGTGCGTCGAGCAAAAGCGATTCGAGGACGCCTCCGCCCTCCTTGCGCTCCTCGAGCCCCGCACCGAAGCCGACGCCTTGGAAGCGGACTTGCTGCAGGCCCACGTCCGCAACGACGAGCTCCCGGCCGTGCTTGCAAACGTGGCCGCGCGCGCGCGTTCAGCCGGCGCTGCTCGGATCGAAGCCGATGCATGGGCTGATCTGGCGCTCTGGCATCGCTCCGAAACGCAGCCGGAAGAGATGCGCAAGGCCGCCGTGCGAGCGGTGGAGCTCTGGGATGACATGCTGACCTCGCTTCCGTTGTCTCTGCGTGCGGGTTTCTGGCGGGACGCGAAACGCGACGCCGTGCGCAGCGCATCGAAGCGATCCAAGCAGGACACCAGCTCGCGAGGCACGAACGCGCTCGAACGCTTGCTCTCCAATCTGCGCAGGCTCGCAACCGAACGTGACCCTGCCAGGCTCTTGTCGGTGATCACCGATGGAGCCGTCGAGCTGACCGGAGCGGAACGCGGTTTCGTGTTGCTGGTCGATGAACACGGCACGCTCGAGGCCGCGACGGTGCAGGACGCCGAAAGCCGACTGGGCACGGAGGTCGCGGCCTTCAGTCGGTCGATCGCGGAAACGGTCCTGATCGATCGCGATCCGGTAGTGACCGTCGACGCTGCGCGCGATGCTCGCGTTCAGGATTTCATGTCCGTTCACAGCCTGATGCTCAAGTCGGTGGCGTGCGTTCCCATCGAGTCGCGTGGACGTACCTGGGGCGTGCTCTACCTGGAGCACCGAGGCGCAAGTGGACGTTTCGAAGGCATCGACTTTTCGCTGCTTGCCGCATACGCGGACCAGGCCGCCATCGCGATCGAAACCTCACGGCTCTTCGCGAAGATCGAGACACAGAAAGGCGAGCTCGAAGAGGCGAATCGCGCGCTGCGCGAGGCCAATGCGCAGCTCGAGCAACGGCTTCGAGAGCGGGGTTCGTCGAGCGACCCGACCCGTCGCAGGCAGGGCTCTCTCCCCGAGGCATCGGCGCAGGGCGAGCGTTGGGGGTTGGTCGGGGCGAGCGAAGGCATGCGACGCGTGTATGAGATCCTCGAGCGGGTCTCCGAATCGGACGTACCCGTCGTGATCATAGGAGAGAGCGGAACGGGCAAAGAGCTGATCGCGCGGGCGATTCATCGCGGCAGCCGTCGCTCCGACGCTTCGTACGTGTCGATGAGCTGTGGGGCGGTCCCCGAGGGACTTCTCGAAAGCGAATTGTTCGGCCACGTGGCTGGCGCGTTCACGGGCGCCGCCAAGGCCCGCGATGGGGTTTTCGTCCAGGCTCACGGGGGCACGCTGTTCATGGACGAAATTGCCGACATGCCTGCCCGGATGCAACTCGACCTGCTGCGCGTGTTGCAGGAGCACCGCGTTCGACCGGTGGGCGCTTCCGAGGAAAGACCGGTGGATGTGCGGCTCCTCACCGCCTCGAAGCGGCCGCTACGGGAGCTGATCGAGGAAGGAAGGCTTCGGGAAGACTTGTACTACCGGCTGGCCGTCGTGGAGATCCGAGTCCCGCCGCTTCGAGAGCGACGCTCGGACATTCCGCTGCTGAGCGACCATTTTCTTCGGCGCATTGCCGAGGAACGCGGCGAGCCCAAGAAGCGCCTCAGCCCCGACGCATATCGCCGCCTCCATGCTCATGATTTTCCGGGTAACGTTCGCGAGCTCGAGCATCTTCTGATCAACGCGACCGTCTTCGCAGCGGGGGACGTCATCGAAGCGGACGAGCTCGCGGTCGATCTCGGCCCGCGCTCGGCAACGCGCGTCGCCGATGCCAGCACCTACCGAGACTACAAGGAAGGAGAGCGGGAGCGAATCATCGCGGCGCTCAACGCCAACGATTGGAACCGGGCGCGTGCGGCGAGAGCGCTCGGAATGGCGCGTCGCACTTTCTACCGTAGGCTCAAGGAGCACGGCATCGAGCTACCCAGCGGAAGCGGCTAGAGCTCAGCGGGCGAGGCAGCCGAAGAGACGCCTGCGTCGTACTTCTCGGGCGTCTCGCCCGGTGGAAGATAGAGTGGAGCCTCTCCGGGTCGTGACCAATCGACCCAGTACACCGCCTCGCCCCGGACATCGATGTGTACGAAGTTGCCTCGTGGATAGTACCCGACGCCGACTTTGGAAAGCGTGAGGCAGTAGTCGCGCAGCGTCTCGTTCGGGATCCCTTCCACTCGAATGTCGACGGCCCGGCCGTTTCCGTGGCGACTCGAATCACTGGCGTCGGAGCGGAACGCGCTGACCACGAGGATCGTGCGGCCGTTGAAGTGATCCGCCAAGTAGGAGAGGATGCGCATGAGTCGACCGTGAGGACGGGTTTCCTCGTTCGTCTTTCGATCCCGTAGGAAGCGCGCGAGACGCTCACGTGCCTTCGGATCGATCTTGCCCGCTTCGTCGAAAAGACGAATGCGCAGGCTCTCTTGGTTGGCCGGCCGCTCGAGCGTCACCAGGCCGTGGAGAATCGCATTTCGCGCCTTGGTGGCTTTCGCGTCTTCACTGTAACCCGGAAGCTCCAAGCGCTGCCCAACCCGTAGCGTGGCGTCGGGGCTCATCCGGTTCGCCCTCGCCAACGCCTTCACGCTCACCTTGTTCATCTGCGCGAGCCCCGTCAGGGTCTGACCCGGATATACGTAGATGACCCCCTTTGGAGGGACCCGGAGCACTTGGCCCACGCGCAGGGTGGAGGTCTTCTTGAGCTGGTTGGCCGCAGCCAAATTGGTCACCGAGACACGGTAGCGTTGGGCGATGGCGCCGAGGGTCTGCCCCTCCTGCACGGTATGCTTTCGCTGCGCATGCGCCGGCAAATGCAGAAAGAAGACCAAAAGAGCCACCACGGCGGCCCGCCAAACCCCACTCGACCTCATCACGACCTGACCCGGTATTGTTGGCTAGTGGTGGGATGGGGCAACTATCCGGCTGCCTCCATCGCTTTTTTTGCCTTCGGCGGCGACCGTTGCGACCATGAAAACCGACACCTTCGCTCGTTGACAATCGGTGGGTTCGCGCGTCGAGCACAAGCAGTGTGCGACGATCGCGGATGTCTGCGTTCCGCTCGGTAGCTTCATATAACTTACATATAATTATTGATTAATTTAGACCTAATTTTTTCTAAGTTGCTTGACCCTTGAGAGGTTCGGTCATAGCCTTTGAGAAGACCAAGGTCTCCTTTGGTGAGCCGATTCATGACCTACGATCCAGAGGCCAACGAAGCGATGCAAAAGCCAGACAGCACGGGTGCGTCCGCCTCTGAAGCGGACACGCGTGAACGGGCTGGCAAGCCCAAGGCGAGCAAGAAGAGTGGCAACAAGCCCAATAATGTTCGCAAGATTCGGATCGAACGCATGATGTCCAAGGCTGAGTTGGCTCGTCGCGCGAACCTATCGGTGTTGACGATTGATCGTGTCGAGAAGGGTTTTGGATGTCGGATGGACACAAAACGAAAGATTCTCGAAGCTTTGGGTCTGAGACTCGCCGATCGGGTGCGTGTGTTCGGTGAGGAGGAGTAGCGTGCCTACATGGCATCCGAGGGGAAGAACTTAATCGGCGTCGATATCGGCTCGAGCTCGATCAAGGTTTGCGAGATCAGAGAGGGCCGCCGGGGGGCACGAACCATCACCAGGTTCGGGTTTCACCCTCTACCTGCCGAGACCATCGTCGACGGCCACATCATCAATTCGGCCGCCGTCGTCGAGGGGTTGGAAAAGCTCTTCGCGCGCTCGAAGCGCCGCAACATCGCCCTGCGCGCGAGCGGCCACGGCGTGATCATCAAGAAAATCGCGATGCCGCTCATGACCGCTGCGGAGCTGCACGAGCAGATCAACTGGGAGGCCGAGCAGCACATCCCGTTCGACCTCGACGAAGTTCAGGTCGACTACGAAGTCTTGCACGAGCGGCCTGACCACGGACAGATGGACGTCCTGTTGGTCGCCGCGAAAAAGGAAGAAATCACCGATCTCATCAATTTGGCGGTGGAAGCTCGCCTTCGTCCGATGGTCGTCGATTTGGACGCATTCACCGTTCAGAACGTCTTCGAGGCAGCCTACGGACCTGCAGCAGTCGATCAGACGACCGTGTTGGTCCATTGCGGCGCCGCGACGACCACCGTGAACATTTTGGCGGACGGCACCACTGCGTTCACGCGCGACATCGCGAACGGCGGAAACGGCATCACCGAGGAGATTCAGCGCCAGCTAGGCATCGGTCGAGAAGAAGCGGAATCATACAAGTGCGGCGGGGAAGGCCGCGGCATCGTCCCGCGCGAGGTGCCTGAAATCGTCAATCAAGCGGTCGAGCAACTCGCCGGCGAGATTCAGCGTTCGCTCGACTTCTATTTGGCCACCAGCGGCGACCGTGACTTGAGCCGGATTTGTTTGTCGGGCGGGACCGCAAACATTCAGTCGTTTTCCGAGATCCTTCAGGGACGGGCGGAAGTGCCCGTCGAGATCCTCGACGCGACCCGCGTCGCCGACATCGACGAGAAGGCGGCGGTCGAGCTGCAAGGACGCACCTCGCAGGCCGTCGTGATCATCGGGTTGGCATTGCGCAAGGAACGGGAGCGTAACTGATGATTCGCATCAATCTGCTACCCACCGACAAGAAGAAGCGCGCGCGGCGCCCTGGTCCGGTTGCGCTGCCCGCGGGTGATCTCAGCCTCGGTACGTGGGCCGCGATTTATGGAGGCGCCATAGCCGTCTGGCTCGCCGTGCTCGGGGCCCTCTACTTCGTCCAAAGCGGAGAGCTCGAGGCAATCGTCCAGGAAAACAAGACGCTCGAAGCGCGTCGGGACGAGCTCCAAAGCAAAACCAAGGGCTTGGCCGACGTCGAGGCCCGCCTGGAAAAGAGCCGACGTCTCGAGCAGGTCGTACAAGAGCTCGAGCGGGCCAGGCGCGGTCCGACCCGCGCCGTGATGGAGCTTTCGAAAATCCTGAGCGATCCCGGCGGACCGACCATCAATCCAGCCGAGCTTCAGGAGATGCGCGAGGACAATCCGCTGGCGGGCTACAACGAATCCTGGGACGTTCGCCGCCTTTGGCTCACGCGCTTCGAGGAAGTCGACCGCGAATGCAAGATCGCCGGCATGGGTCGCTCGAACGAGGACGTCGCGGAGTTCCTGCGTCGGCTGACGCTCAGCCAGATCTACGACGATGTGACCCTTCAGCGAACGCGAGCGGCCAGTGATCCGGAGACGGGTCTCGGAACCGTCGGTTTCGACATAACCTGCAAGGTGAGATACTGATGGCGAGCATCGAAGAGAGGTTCGTGAGTCTGCCGAGTTGGGGGAAGGCCCTTCTTCTCGTGGGCTTGCTCGTGCTGCTCGGAGCTGCCTACTACGCGTTGGTCCACGGCAACATCTCGTCCGACCTCCAGTCGGCGCAGGCCAAGAACCAACAGCTCCAAGAGCAGATCCGCGAAGCGGAGCGCCGCGAGAAACAGTATCTCGAATTGACGCAAGAGCTGGCAAACCGCGAAACGGACGACCGTCAAAATCGACGCATCCTGCCAGAGGATGCCGAGATTGCAGCCTTCCTCCAGGATCTCAATCGCGTCGCCGAGCTGAGCGGTCTCACCATCCGCCTGGTCGAGCCGCGCCCCGAGCAACGTCAAGAGCTCTACACCAAGATTCCCGTGGTGTTGGCTTTGTCGGGCCGCTTTCATCAACTCACCAAGTTCTTCTACAACGTGAGCAAGCTGGATAGAGCCATCAGCATGGAGAACATTCGGATGACCCAGCCCAAGCTGCTTCCATCGGGAGAAGTCGTGATCGACGTCGACGTTCGCGCGACGACGTACCGTCGTCCACCGGGCAAGGGGAACTGATCATGTTTTCCAAGATGCCAATGTTCACTTGCTTGCTCCTCACGGCCCTTGCGATTGGCGCAGGGTGCGGCGGCGACGAGGAGCTCGGCGGCCCGCGGGGGCTCGGCTCAGGGACGGGCGGCAAGACGAAAAAGGACGCAGCCGCGGCGCCGGACAAGGCAGCGCCGGCGAAGACCGACCTAGGCCCAATCGTCTACACCGACGAGGACTTCGTCGAGCTCGACATCCAGAACCGAGACCCATTCCGCTCATACGCCAAAGCGTTCAAGGCGCAGGCTGCTGCGCCGGCGCAACGCCGCGTTCTCATGCCGAGCACCAGCCTCGACGAGATGAGGCTCATCGCCATCGTGACGGGCATCACGACTCCGCGCGCGATGCTCACGGACACTACGCAGGTCGGACACGTGGTCCGACGCGGTGACTACGTCGGTCGTCCCGAAGTGGTACAGACCGGAGGTTCAGAGGGTATGCCGGTCACACTGAACTGGCGTGTGGACCGCATCCGTCCAGGATCAGTGGTGCTGACGCGCGAAGATCCAACGTCACCGGATAAGCCGCCTCTGACGCGCGTGATGCCGCTTCACGAAGGCGGCGAGCCGACGCAGCTCACCGCATCTCCCTGAGCGCAAGTCCACCAACGGTAGTTTTCTTGCTTCGTCCGTCGCTGGCGTCCGATGATTAATGTCAGCTGGCAGAGGAGTCAGGAATGCGTATTCATTGGGGTCTCGCAATCGCCGTAGGGGCAGCTTTCGCATGGGTGAACATGGCTCGTGCGTCAGGGTCGGAAATCGACCACGTCCGAATCGACGCAGAGCGCGACGGAGCATTCATCTCGATCGAAGGTGCGTTTCAGGATCCGCGGTATGCGGTGCGCGCTCGTGAAGATGGGCGACTGATCATCATCGACATCGACGACGCCGCGCTGCCGGCAGGGGGCATCGAGACGAGGGGAAGCAGCGCGTTGATCGCACGCACCGTCGCGAGCAGCACGGCGCGGGGTGCGCGAATCGAGCTGAAGCTCACCGACGAGGCAACGTATCACGCACGTGCCAGCAACGACCGCATCACCGTGGATCTCCGGCGCGGCGGCGCAACGGCCCGCGCGAAGCCGAAGCCCTCGGTAGCCGCAGGCACGCCTCGAATCGAGCGAGTGTATCTCGAGCAAAAAGACGGCCGGGATCGCGTCGTCATTTCCTTGCAGGGCGACGCGGAGTTTCGAGTGTCGACGCGCGCCGGTGCGCCTCCCAGGTTGGAGATTCTCGGCGCCCACGTGAATGCCGACGTCCTGCACCGTTTGGAGGCGCCGCGTGGCTCCTTGATCGGTGCGGTCGAGCTCGAGCAGAAGGCAGACCGGACGATCGTGGAGGTGCACGGCTCGGAAGGCGCAGCGGGCACGGCGATCCGTTCCGGGAACCGGATCGTATGGATGTTCTCACCCACCACCACCGATACGCGACCGCATTCGCGCACGATTGCACGCGAAAGAGACTATGCCGCAGAGGTCGACGGACCCGAGGTGGCCGGCTTTTTGAGCCAGCTACCGATGCAGGTCGGCCGCAAGCAAGAGCAACGTTACTCCGGCCGCAGGATCGACCTCGACTTCAAGGATGCCGACATCCACAACATTTTGCGCCTGCTCTCCGAGGTGGGCGGAGTGAACGTCGTCACCGCGGACAACGTCGGCGGCACGGTGACGATTCGCATGCGAGACGTTCCGTGGGACCAGGCCCTGGACGTGATCTTGCAAGCCAAGGGGCTCGGCATGGTGCGTCAGGGCAACCTGCTGCGGGTGGCTCCGCTGGCGCAGCTCGAGCAGGAGCGGGAGGCTGCGATTGCCCGGCAGAAACAGCAGCAGCAGCTCTCGCCGCTCGAGACACGCCTCATTCCCGTGAGCTATGCGACCGCGCAAGGGCTGCAGCCGCGTGTTCGCGAGCTTCTCACCGATCGCGGGACCGTCTCGGTCGACACCCGTACCAACATGTTGATCGTGCGCGACATCGTCGGCCAGCTCGACCAGGTCGAAGACTTGGTCCGGAGCTTGGATACCCAAACGCCGCAGGTGTTGATCGAGTCGCGCATCGTGGAAGCGAGCAGCACGTACTCGCGCGACATCGGCATTCAGTGGGGTGGCGCGGCAGTGATGAGCAGCGCCACGGGGAATCCGACCGGTCTGCGCTTCCCGTCCGACATCGGCGTAGCGGGTGGTGTTCCCGTCGACAATGCGCAGACGCAAGGCCTCTCGCCGTTCAACGGCACGGTGAACAATCCGAACTTCGCCGTGAATCTACCGGCCGTGACTGGTAACGGCGCAGGCGGCGCGCTTGGTCTGACCATGGGAAGCCTGAGTGGGGCCGTGAACCTCAACGTGCGTCTGAGCGCGGCGGAGGCGGCAGGCTCCGTTCGAATCATCAGCTCTCCACGCGTGTTGACCTTGGACAACAAAGAGGCGTCGATCTCGCAGGGTACGTTGATTCCGTTCTCTCAGGTGAGCGCACAGGGCGTCAACACGGCCTTCCAGGAAGCCAAGCTCGAGCTCAACGTCACCCCGCACGTGACCAGCGACGGCGCGGTGGCGATGGACGTGAAGATCACGCGTAACGAGCCCGACTTCGGCCGCGTCGGCGCCAATGGCGACCCGACCATCCTCGAGCGCGAGGCGATCACACAGCTCTTGGTCGATGACGGCGACACGGCGGTCATCGGGGGTATCTACACTCGCAATACGGGCCGGAACGTCGACCAAGTCCCGTTCTTCGGCGACATCCCGGTGCTCGGCGTCTTCTTCAAGCGGCGCCGCTTCCGCGAGGACCGCAACGAGCTGCTGATTTTCCTCACGCCGCGGATCGTGAACCGCGCCCTGGCCCTCCCGGAATAAGTCCGGCCGGCCCCGTGACTGAGCGACGGGCTCCCCGTATGCTCCGTGACGTGCGCGTGTATCTATCGGGGCCCATGGGGGCCGGAAAGTCGACGGTGGCCGGTGTGGTCGCCGATCTCCTAGGCACTCGCGCGCTCGATTTGGACGCCCAGGTCGAGCGCCTCTTTGCGAGATCGATTCCCCAGATCTTCGCGGAGCAGGGGGAGCAGGCCTTCCGAGCCCTCGAAAAAGAGGCCCTGCGGACGCTTCCGGCCGACGTGGGAGTCGTGTCGCTGGGCGGAGGCACGCTCGTCGACGACGAGACACGGCAGAGGCTCCTTCGGGAAGGGATCGTGATCACCTTGACGGCGGAGCCCGCCGTCTTGGCAGCGCGCGTGGGCCGCGGCGAAGGCAGGCCCCTGCTCGGTCCGGACCCGGAGGCCGACCTCAGGCGCATCCTCGAGCAACGGGCGGAGGCCTATGCCGAGGCCCATGCCGTCATCGACACGAAAACCTTGGACCCCGAGGAAATCGCCGCCCAGATCGTGGCCGTGCGCAATCTCTCGCCCATCGTCGTGCCGCTCGGCCTACGCACGTATCGCGTCGAGGTGGGACGCGGCGCGCGCCATCGGGTTGGAATGCGGGCCAACGAGCATACGCAGGGCGAGGCGATTTTGGTGTTCGATGGAGACGCCCGGCGCCCTTGGGCCGGAGACGTCATTCACGATCTGACGATAGCGGGCAAACCTCCAATCGAAGTGAAGCTGCAAGGCGACGAGGCCCACAAGGACATCGCCAGCGTCGAGCAGATCTGGGATAGGGCGCTCGACGCGGGGGTCGATCGGCGCGCGATCCTGATCGGACTCGGGGGAGGGGTCATCGGAGACCTCACGGCCTTCGCAGCCTCTACGTTGCTTCGCGGCGTGGCGCTCGGACAGGTGCCGACGACGCTCTTGTCGATGGTCGACAGCTCCGTCGGCGGCAAGACCGGTTTCAACCGTCCGCGCGGCAAGAACCTGGTCGGGACTTTTTACCAGCCGAAGTTCGTGCTGTGCGACGTCGAGACCCTGTCCACGCTTCCTCGCGAAGAGCGCGTCGCGGGCTTGGCCGAAGTCGTGAAGAGCGCCTGGCTCGACTCCGAGGAATCGGTGGCCATGCTCGAGCAGAATGCCGAGGCACTGGTGGAAGGCGACGAGGATGCCACCATGGCCGCCGTCCGCATGTCGGTGATGCTCAAGTCGCGCATCGTGCACGAGGACGAGCAAGAGTCGGGCCGACGCATGCTCCTCAATCTCGGACACACCGTCGGCCACGGCCTCGAAGCTGCGAGCGACTATCGCGGGATTCGACATGGAGAAGGGGTGGCGCTCGGCATGCTCGCGGCCATGCGCGTGGCCGCTCGCCTAGGCCGCGGGCGCACCGAAGAGACCGAGCGGCTGACGCGGCTCTTGGAGCGGCTCGGGCTGCCAACCGATCTCGACGCGAAGCTGAACGCACGTGCGCTCGAGTTCATCGGGTCGGACAAGAAGCGCCGAGGGGACACGATTCACTTCATAATCCCCCGAATTCCGGGGCAAACCGAGATCGCCCAGCTCGGGCTCGAGCAGGTTCGAGAGGCGCTCCGAGGATCCTAAGCTTCGGAAATTTGGCGGCTTCCGGACAGGCTCGATACCATGAAAGCACCCTTTGGAGGGGACTTATGCGTCGATTCATCCTCGTAGCTCTGATGGCGGTGACGGTTGCCGGGTGTGACCGCTTTCCCGACCTCTCGATTCAAGTCGTGGCCAACCTGCAGCCCGACGAAAGCGACTGTTCCATAGCCGCGGACCAGGAGGAGATCTGGCTCGCTGGGATCTACGACCTCGCGTACCAGAATGTGGTGGGTCCGCGCGACTACGTCATCACGCCTAAAATCGAGAGTTACCTGGTGGACAACACGCTCGAGTTCCAGGGCCAGCAAGGCAACATCCAGATCGACGGCTTCGACATCACCTTGCTGCTTCCCGATGGCACCAAGCCCGAGCTCGGCGCCGACCTGCCCAATCCATACCGGGTGACGACGAGCGCCGTGATTCCAGCAAACGAGGCACCGGGCGGAGTCTCTTTCGGCGCTGCTGTGGCCGTCGGGATTCCTGCGTCGTATTACAGCGTCCTGGTCGACATCGTGAACACCACGAGCTTCCAGTCGATCGTGCTGGAGGTCGTGGCCAATGGGGAGACCGCGGGGGGATTCCGGCAACAGTCGCCCCCGTTCCGCTGGCCGATCCAGCTCTGTTCGGGCTGCCTAGCCGCGGTCTGCGACGAGCCGGCGCAGCTATTAGACCCGGTACAGGAATGTCCTACTCTTACCGGTCAGGACGGCTGGCAATACTGCGCCGAGATCAGGCCGGCCCAGTAGACGCCCTAACGCAGCGAAAAGAAATACGGCGGAACCAACGCCACGTGCTCCCACTGGATGACCTGGAGCATGTCGAGCCAGCTATCGATGGGAAGCGGGGCGGCCGCGAGCTGTTCCCGTGATCTGCAGTTCGATGCTCGCGTCGATCGGCACGAACTCCCGCGTCGTGATCGGCACCCCCGCCTCGGGGATCTGGATCGACTCCTTCACGTACGTCGTCGTATCCGT
>DATIUW010000062.1:0-8180 GCA_035466435.1 Polyangiales bacterium
ACCGAGCAGTTGCGCAACTGCCTCGAAAGATCCTCCCAGTCGCGCGACGAGATTCGGCCGTCGCAGTAGAAGTCCGAGCAAAGGGGTCCGACGATGGAGCTCATGGGAATGACGAGGTCGCGAGCGTTCTGGGTGCTATTCGCCAGCTTTTCGTCAGCACTGTTGGCGTGCGGCGGTGAGGGCGAAAGCGGGGGCTCCGGGGGCGACGGCGGGACCGGTGGGATCGCCGGCAGCCTGTCCGTCGAGGGCAGCATCGCGACCCCGACGTTCGCGTTCGTCGACGGCGATACCAACGATCCGAACAACCCAAGGCAGGGCAACGACTTCCTGAGCGAGGACGGGTCCGACATTCAGCCACTCGGTAACCCGGGCGTCGTAGGGGGCTACCTCGGTCCCATCGAAGGCAGCCCCGACATCGAAGACTGGTACGCGATCACCCTTGCCGCCGGCCAAGGGGCGACGCTCTACATCCCCGACCCCGTCAACACGGACTTCGATTTGTATCTCTTCGACAGCGCCGGGGAGCTCGTGGCGTCCTCGATCAACACGGGCGAGCTCGATTGGGTTCGAGCAGTCGACGGGGGCGACTACTTCCTTCTCGTGACCGCGTGTCTCGACGAGGCTTGCTCCACGGGTGGCCCCGGTATCTACAACCTGAGCATTGGGACCGTCTCCATCAGCTCCGTGGTCGAAGGCCAGCTTTCCGCGTCGCACGAGTTCGTGGAGGGCGACGTGCTCATCTCCGAGGGCGACACCGTGCGCGTACCCAAAGCCCGGTCGCCCGGAGGCTGGCGCCGTTTGAGCGATCGCCTCGACATCCGGCTCGATCGCGGAGCCCCGGTCGTCGAGCGCTGGAACGTTCGGGCCCGGGCGGCCAAGGCACTGCCCTCGACGGCCATCGTCCGCTCCCGCTGGGGCAGCGCGATCCAGTGGTCGCCCACGATCGCGGCCATCAAGGAACTTCGCCGCTCCGGCACCCGCAGCGCCTCTCCAAACTACATCCTTCGCGCCACGGCCGTCCCGAATGACGAGTTCTATTCTTTTCAATGGCACTACCCACTCATCGGTTTGGAGCAGGCCTGGGAGATCTCCCAGGGAGATGGAGTGACGGTCGCGGTGCTCGACACGGGGATCGTCTCCGCCCATCCCGACTTTCAGGGCAAGATCGTCGCCGGCTACGACTTCATCTCGGACCCCCAGATCGCGCGCGATGGCGATGGGGTGGACCCCAATCCCGAGGATCCGGGCGACCTCGGGCAAAACGGCAGCGGCAGCAGCTTTCACGGCACCCACGTGGCCGGCACCATTGCGGCTGCCTCGAACAACGGCCAAGGCGTGGCCGGTGTAGCCTGGGGTGCGTCCATCATGCCGGTTCGCGTCCTCGGTGTGGGTGGCGGAACCTCGTTCGACATTTGTCAGGCCATGCTGTTCGCCGCGGGGGAGCCCAACTCCGTGAACAACGGGGCGTCACCGCCTGCGGACGTGATCAACATGTCGCTGGGCGGAGGCCCCATCGAGCCGTGCATGGTCGACGCCATCGATGCGGCCCGTGCGAAAGGCATTTTCGTGGTCGTCGCGGCCGGCAACGACAATCAAAACTCGGACAACGTGTCGCTCGCAGGAATTCCCGACGCATTCACGGTCTCGGCAGTCGACATCAACAAGCAAAAGGCCTTCTACTCGAACTTCGGGCAGAGAGTCGACGTGGCGGCGCCCGGTGGCGACGTGCAAGCCGACCTCAATGGCGATGGCTATGCGGATGGAGTCCTGAGCACGCTGGCCGACGATGCTGGTGATTTCTTCTACGGGTTCCAAAACGGAACCTCCATGGCGGCGCCCCACTTCGCGGGGGTCGTGGCACTGATGAAGTCGGTGAATCCCGACCTCACGCCCAATGACCTCGATCTTCTGCTGCAAGGCACGCATCCCGGCACCCAGATTCCGATTACCGAGGACCTCGGCGCGCCGGGGAAGGACCAGGAGTACGGATACGGTCTGGTCGATGCGCTCGGTGCCGTTCGGGCAGCAAGCGCCCTTCAAGGGGTCACGCTGGAAGACCCATTCCTTCAAGTCAGCCCGCGCTCGCTCGAGCTGACCTCGGCGCAGCCGAGTGCAAGCGTGGTGGCCCGAAACGGAGGCGCAGGCGATCTCACGATCAACCAAGTCACCAGCGATCAACCTTGGTTGCAGGTGAACCCCACGTCCGGGTCCGCGGGCAGCTATCAGATCACGGCCAACGTAGCGAGCCTCGTGGACGGGATCTACTTGGGAACGGTGTCCTTCGTATCCAATGGCGGCTCCGCAACCGTCTCCGTACGGGCCTCGGTTGGGGCGTCATCGGCCCCAACGGGTGGAGGTGAGATTGGAACGCTCTACGTTCTGCTGGTGAACGACCAATACGAGACGCTTGCCCAGGCCGTTACCGCCTCATCAAACGGATATCGCTATACGATCTCCGGTGTCGCCCCCGGTCGATACGCCATCTTCGCCGGTACGGACTACAACAACGACGGCTTCATCGACGACGCCGGGGAAGCGCTTGGGGGCTATCCCACCTTGACGGATCCATTGTTCATCGAGATCACCGAGTCGATCACTGCCGTCGACTTCGCTGCTGGATTCGAGACGAGGCTATTTGCCGGCGCACGGGCCGCCTCGTCGGGAAGCGGGGCAGTGGGGCCGTCCGTTGGTGTGCTCAGGCACGAGTGATTTTGCCATTCTGCGGTTGGCAATGGACGTTCGTTACCCGCTATTGCCAAATCGCCGTTCCGCGAGTGGCGGAGTGGCACCGACGGCGCGGCTCCGAATGGCACGAACCATCCTGGCAGCGGCCTTCTCGTTCTGTCTGCTGAAGATGGACGACGGCATCGGCATGTCGGGGTCTACGTAGAGCTCGAAGCTGAGCCGGGTGTGTGCGCCATCGTTGACCGGCGTCAGGGTCCAGCGGGCATTGAAAGCGTTGATGTTGCCTTCCATCAACAAAGCCTCGACTACGTGCGAGTCACCCTTTGCAGTGTGTTCCGCCAGGGCGAGCTGGCCCCAGAGCGTAAACGCACCCTTTGCGACGCTGACTTCCACGTAGACCAACGCGCGCGAACCCCGTTGCGCCAGCACTTGTGACCTAGTGAAATGGGGGACGAATTGAACGTAGTTGCCGTAGTCGCGAATGATGGGAAGCACATCTGTGATCGGCCTGTCCACGACCAGGACCGCTTGACCCCAGGCGATGTCGGAACCTTCCTTCAGAATCTGCGCCGTGAGTACGTCTTCGGTCGCGCTCTGCTCCTCGGCCGTTGCGAGACCCGAGGGCGGCGACAGGATGAGCGCCGTGACTACGGATAGGATGGACGCTGTCTTTTTCATGGTTCGCTTCGTGTCTAAGGAGTCCTACGCGGACGAGGCGAGGGACGTTACTACATTCCGTTCGACCGCGCCGGTTTGGTCGTCATGTGTCTCGCAAAGCATATGTGGACCGCGCGGACGCGTTACGGGAGGTTTCACGGACGACTTGCCGCAATACCAAGCGTAAACGCAACGCTCGTGCTATCTGCTCCCGGCCGATGACACGAAAGTTCGTCATTCAGCAGGAGTTGCCCGCATCCGCAGAGCGGTTCTGGGCTGAGATATTCCTGAGCGAGGAGTTCAACCGCGCACTTTACGTCGATCTAGGCTGTCGATACGAGCTGGAGCTTTGGGATCCGGCGACGGGCGAGCGGCGAGCCCGTGTCTGGCCGAGTAGCAGCCTTCCGGGAGCGCTTGGAACCCTCATTGGCGGTGACGTCAGTCTCCTGGAGGAGGGCAGCTACGAGCACGGCGCCGAGCGGTACGATTTTCGTATCATCTCGTCCAAGTTGTCCACACGCATTCGCATCGAAGGCAGTCTCTCGGTTCGCCATGTTTGCGATCGAACCTGCGAACGCCATTTGACGTTCGAGGTCGAAGCGCGCCTGCCGGGCGTCAGTCGAGTGATCGAGACGCTGCTCGAAGGGGTCATCCGTCGCGAATACGAGAAGAACGCGACCTTCATTCACGCGTATCTCGCCTAGCGTCGGACACTCGCTTCGTATCTCGGCTCAGACGATCGGAAGCGACGATTTGGCGGTTGCCACGGGGCCCCGCTGCGGTCGCCATTCATCGAGGCTCGATGCGCGGCGAACACATGCGATCGTGCAGCTCTCCTCGCAACCCTTGGGACGGTCGTACTCTCGCTTCAAGTCGGCCCTCCCATAACTCAGCAGAGGAATGCCAGGCTCGGAGCGCCGCTGGCTGCAGTAGGCCACCTTTCCGAGCTCGTCCACGTAGAGGTAGCGCGCTCCTGCCCTGCATCGCCACGGCGCGGTGCCTCCTCGTAGCATCTGCTGCTCCCAGCCCTCGCCGAACTGATGAAAGAAGCTCTTGTTGCAGAGCGCTCGCATCTCTTCGTAGAACTCCGGAAGAATGTCGCCGATCAGTCCAGGGTCGATTTGACCTTGGGCGTCATGCAGGAGGCCGACGGTCATGTAGAACCCGAGGGACCGAATCTCTTTGATGAGCTCGCGGGTTTGCTCGGGTGGAGACGAGCCGAGCACTGCGTTGACGTTGAGCTTGAATTTCGCATGTGCCTGCAGCAACAGAAGCCGCTTGCGGATTTTGGACCACGACTTCTGCGAGACCTCGTTGGGCTCCACGTTGTCGACGGACACCTGCAGTAGCGAAAGCCCTGCGTCGTTCATGCGATCGATCCAGCGTTTGGTAATGGGATACGCATTGGAGATCGCGGTCACCACCATGCCATGGGAGGTAGCGCGCGCGACGATCCGGTCTAGCTCCGGGTGCATGAAGGGCTCACCCCCGGTTACGGTGAGGATCAGGCAACCGAGCTTTGCCAGGTGGTCGATCCGCGCAAAAAGCTCTTCGACGGGGACCGGGGGCGAATAGTCGTCGTATTCGTTGCAGTAGCCGCAGCTCAGGTTACACCGGCGGATGACGACCAGCTGGGCCAGGAGGGGGGATTCAGGCCGCAACATGGCGTTGACGCCACGTTTCGCAGTCCTGAACGGATGCGGGGTGAGGGGACGCAAATGATGCTCCGGCAGGTTTTTAGAGCGGACGGCAGGATTCCGCAAGCTCGTGCGGTCAATCGAAATTCGTGACATGAAGACAACATTCTTGAAAAAAATGTGTAATTCGCTCATGAGTTGGCCGTAGGGAGACGGAAATGCAAGGGTTGCCGCCGCTCGCGACCGTCGTGAAATCGAACGACGTTGAGGATCCGGTGAACCGCTGGGTGCACCGAAGCCTCGCGTATCTGGTCGTGAAGGCGCTCTTCCACACGCGCGTCACGCCGAACATGATCACGCTGTCGACCGTGCTATTCGGCCTCGTTGCCGGTTGCGCGATGATCTGGGGTACGCCTACCGCCATGTTGGTCGGCGGCGCCAGCCTGTGGACCGCATCGATCCTCGATGGGGCGGACGGCATTTTGGCGCGCGCGAAGAACCTGCAGTCCGAGTTTGGGCGGGCGCTCGATGGGGCGGCCGATGCCCTCGTCGCCGTGTTCACGGTCTTCCCCGCCTTCTATCACCTCTGGGCCACGAATCAGGATCCTTTCCAACTCGCGCTGATGGCCCCCGCCCTCGGGTTCACCATCATGCATCTGGCCGTATACGACTTCTACAAGGAGTCGTATCTTCGTGCGACTCGCCCGGGAAGGGGAAGCGAAGGGCACGACGTCGACCACATCGATCAGACCGTCCAAGCGGCTCGAGAGCGAGGTCCGATCGTCCGGATGGCGATGAGATGGGTGCTCGTGCCTCACCTGAAGCGACAGAAGGCGTTCATCAACTGGATCGACCCCGTCGCTTGGCCCCTCAGCCAGTCACTCGAAAACGACGAACAAACCTCGAGGATCTATCGGCAGGAGAACCTCTGGCCCATGCGGCTTTGGGCGCTCGTGTCCTTGGCGCCGCACAGCTATCTCATGGCGATCTGCGCCATGATCGATCGGCTGGATGTCTACCTCTACATCCGCGTTTTTCTGATGAACGGAATATTCTTGGTCGCGATCGTCTGGCAGCGCCATGCCACGCAGAAAACCGTGGATTTCCTCGCCGGGGCGGGCGCAATCGAGCCGGAGCTTTCCGTTGCAAACCGCTAGCCGCACAACGCACTCCCAAACACTCGAGCAGTCCCAGTCATGACCACACGCAAGCACAACCCACGCGCACTCATACTCGCTGCCGGCCTCGGGACCCGCCTCGCTGATGATCGCCCGATTCCCAAGCCATTGCGAGAGGTTGCTGGCGTCCCGCTCATCGTTCGAATCATCACGAGTCTCGAGAATTCGGGAGTCCGGGAGATAGGAGTGGTCACCGGGCACCTAGGGGACGAGCTGATCTCCGGCTTGTCGCACCATGCGTTCGAGGCCGACCTTCGCTTCTTCCCGAACGAGGAATACGAGAAACCAAACGGCACCTCCGTTTTGAAGGCGCGCGCCTTCATCGATGGCCCGACGTTGCTCTTGATGAGTGACCATTTGTGGTCGCCCGGGTTGCTGAGGGCGGTGGCGTCGTATCCGATCGAGGAGCGAGAGTCGGTGCTTGGAGTGGATTACCGGATTGCCGAGTGCTTCGACTTGGACGACGCCACGAAAGTTTCGGTGCGTGGGGACCGGATCGAGAGAATCGGGAAAGAACTCGCTAACTACAACGCCCTCGACACGGGCGTCTTTTTGATCACGCCAGCGCTCGTCGCAGCGCTCGACGCCGTCGATGGACCCCGCGGCTGCTCCCTGTCGCAAGGCGTGGCAGCGCTTGCTGCAGAGGGTTGCATGAAGGCCTCCGATGTGGGAGACGCGCCCTGGATCGACGTGGACACACCTGCCGCGCACGCCGAAGCAGAACGCCTCATCGCCGAGCTCGGGGAGGACTTGGGTGGCGCTCCGACGGATTCGGACGTGACGAACCTCGGCATCGAGCAGGTCGATCGAACCTACCAGGAGACGCTGACATGATGCGCTTGCTACGTGAAGCACCTCGCTTCTACGATAAGAAACCCTGGACGGCTCATCTCTATCTGACCGACCAATGCAATCTCGACTGTCATTACTGTAACGAGTACGACAACTCGGTACCTCATCCCGATACCGAGGACCTGAAGAGATACTTGGACAAGATTCGAGAGCTGGGATGCCTGAGGATCGGGTTTCAGGGCGGCGAGCCTTTGATGCATCCGGACGTCGTGGATCTGGTGAGATACGCAAAAGCCATTGGCTTCAACAAAGTGAGCATGTCGACGAACGCGTTCCTGCTGACGAAACCAATGCTTTCGGACCTGGCGGACGCGGGCCTCGACAGCCTTCAAATCTCCGTCGACCGAATGACGCCGACCGAAACCACCCGAAAATCACTCAAGACGGTGCGCCACAAGCTACGCTGGTTCGAAGACTCGCCGATCAATCTCGTCGTCGCGGGGGTCTTGTTCCATGACAGCGTCGAACAAGCGGCGCAGGTAATCGACGAGTGCCTCGAGGAGGGCGTCCGAGTCCACTGCCGCGTGATTCATGACGATCTCGTGAACGACAGGAAGCTTCGGCTTTATCCAGCGGTCGGCGGGATGCAACGGATGCTCGACTACCAAGAGGACCTCAAGCGCAGGGGTGAGGCCATCCACACGAGTTGGCGGCTGCTCCAATATCAAAAGCAGATGCTAGCGGGCGAGCCGCAGGAGTGGTCGTGCGTTGCCGGGTACAAGTATTTCTTCGTGTCGGCGCGAGGCGAGTTCTGGCTTTGCAGTCAGGTTCGCACCGACAAACACATCCTCGACATCACGCCCGAAGACTTGATCTCGTACGATCACCCCAAGGACTGCCAGACGGGTTGCGGCGTTTACTGCACGGTCGACATGTCCCTCGCCGTCAACGACCCGGTCGGTTACGTTGCGGGGGAGGCCAAGGCGATCGTGCGAAATGGTTTGGTCCGGCTCCGACGCAAGGCAGCAGGACTGGTCGAGGGCACGGCCTTCGGAGGTTGAACCACCCTCGGTGGTGAGGCGCTTCCATGATCAATGGACCCGTTCCTGTTCTACTCGCCGACGCGGCAGGCCCGAAAGTGCTCGGAATGAGGGTCCGCGACCGAAACGAGCGTGTCGTATCGCGCAGTGCCAACGCCGTCGTTGCCAGCTCGGCGGACGAGAGCAACCGC
>DATIUW010000063.1:0-5173 GCA_035466435.1 Polyangiales bacterium
GTCTTGCCCGGACAGTTTGCAGAGGTGGAGGTCGCAGGTCCCGAGGTGAAGGATGCATGGGTGCTCCCGGTCAGCGCGCTGCAAGCCAAAGACCGGGCATTCGTGATCGATGACGAAAATCGTTTGAGGGAGATCGCCCTCGACGTTCTCAACGTCACCGACGAGCACGTCGTGGCAAAGAGCGACGGAGAGCCCATCACCGTCGTGACCCAAGCGCTGAGGAACGCCACCCAAGGCACGAAAGTCGAGGTGCACGACGTCCAGTGACGAGCAAAAGCCGAAGGGGGTCATCGCATGGTTTGCCGGCAACCACGTGTCGGCCAACATCATGCTCCTGTTTTTCGTGGCAAGCGGCATCATCAGCTTGCTCTCGATGCGGACGGCTACGTTTCCGTCCGTCGACCCGAGGCTGATCACGGTCACCGTTCCGTATCCCGGGGCCACCATGCACGAGGTGGAAGACGCCATCACAAGTCGCGTGGAGGAAGCCGTCACCGGGCTCGAGGGGATCAAGAAGATAACCTCGGTGGCTAGCGAGAACGTCGGAACCGTCACCATCGAGCTCGAGGAGTTCGTCGATGGCAACGAGAGCCTCAACGACATCGAAAACGAAGTGAGCCAGCTCGTCGATTTTCCACCGGAAGACGCCGAGCAGCCTCGCATCGTTCGGGTCAAGCCGCAGCCGCAGGTCATGACCCTGGTGCTCTATGGCGATGCGTCCCCGTTGATGCTCAAGAGATGGGCCGAGCGCATCGAGGAGGACCTTCTCAAGCTCGACGACGTCGGTCTCGTGACCCAGCTCGGCAGCCGAGACTACGAAATCTCGATCGAGGTCGATGAAACGACGTTGCGAAGCTACGGGCTCACCCTCGAGGAGGTGGGGCGTCGAGCTCGCGCGTTTTCGCAAAATATTCCGGCTGGAACGGTCGAATCCGAGAGCGGGGACATCCTGCTGCGCATCGACGAGGAGGGTGACTACGGCGAGTCGTTCGAGAACATCGTCGTCAAGAGCCTTCCCGATGGATCGCTGCTGCGCCTCGGAAGCATCGCGACCATTCGGGACGGGCTGGAAGACACCAATCTAGTCAGCCGGTATCAGGGAAAGAATGCGGTGCTGCTGCGTGTGTCGCGAAGCGAGTCGCAGGACACGCTCGCCATATCCGACGCCGTGCGTGATTACCTCAGCCAGCTCGCATTGCCCGAGGGAATCACCATCGAGGTGATGGACAGTCAGACCGACATCCTCAGAGACCGCATGAGCCTGCTCGGTCGCAATGCGGTGCTCGGCTATGCGTTGGTCTTCTTCATCTTGCTGCTCTTTTTGGATCTGAAGCTCGCTTTCTGGACGAGCCTCGGCATCCCGGTCTCGTTTCTCGGCGGCCTGCTGCTGGTCTACGTGGCGGGCTTCAGCATCAACATGATCACGTTGTTCGCCTTCATCGTGGTCCTCGGCATCGTCGTCGATGACGCCATCGTGACCGGAGAGAGCATCTTCAAACAGCAGGAAGAAGGGAAGAAGGGCGTCGAATCGGCGGTGTCGGGCGTCAAGGCGATCTTGGCGCCCGTGACGATAGGTGTGCTCACCACCATGACCGCCTTCGCGCCGCTGGCGTTTTCCACCGGAACCCTGGGCCAAATCCTGCGCGACATCCCCGTGGTGGTCATCAGCGTGCTCGCCGTTTCGCTTTTCGAGGCATTCCTAATACTCCCCGCGCATCTATCCTCGGCAAAGCGCTGGAGCATCGGGATCGTCGCGGCGGCGCGCGAGCGGGTCGACGCGCTCCTAGGTCGTTTCACCGACACCATCCTGCTGCCTGCCGTCCGGCTCGTCCTGAGCTGGCGGTACGTGGCTCTGGCCGCCTTCATCGGCCTGCTGTGGATGGCGGTCAGCACCTTTCGCGGCGACATCATGCGTTTCGTGTTCTTCCCCGTCATCGAAGGAGACGAGGTGAACATTTCGTTGGTCATGCCGGTTGGCACGCCCTTCGAGGACGTGAAGCGGCATGTCGACGACATCCAGCAAACGATCGACCGGGTCGAGGAGCAGCTCGAAGCCGAGCACGATTCAGAGCTCATCGACGACGTGCTGGTGATGATCGGCGCCACCTTGGGGGAAATGGACCCGACCGAAAGCGGCGGCACGAAGATGGCAAGTCACAAGGCCGACATCCGGATTCTGCTGAGCCCCGCCGACGAGCGCAGCTTTCCCGCGGGGGCGATTTCGCGCCGGCTGCAAGACGAGGTGGGCGAGATTCCCGGTGCGGAGGAGCTGATGTTCGAAAGCTCGCTCGTTCAGGGGGGCAAAGACGTGAGCATCCGAGTCAGCCACCCCGACGAACGCAAGCTCGATGAAATCTCGGAGACACTGAAACGCGAGATGCGTCAGATGGACGGCGTGACCGAAGTCGCCGACAGCCTCAAACGCGGCAAGAAGGAATACGTGTTCGAGCTCACTCCGGCCGGTCTGGCCGCCGGGCTCACACCCGCCAGCCTCGGGCGGCAGCTTCGGCATGCGGTCTACGGCTTCGAGGTACAGCGCCTCCAGCGCGACAGCGCCGAGCTCAAGGTCATGGTGCGTTATCCGAAGGAGCTCCGAGACAGCTTGGCCGGCCTACGCGACATGAGAATCCGCCTGCCAGGCGGCGCCGAGGCACCCCTGGAGACGGTGGCCACGATCGACGAGCGGCGCAGCTTCTCGACGATCAAGCGCATCAACGGCGTTCGTTCGGCGACGGTCAGCGCGGACGTGAGCTCCTCGATCACCACGCCAAACGAGGTCATCGCCACCATCGGCCGGATCGTCATGCCGCCGTTGGAGAAGCAATATCCGGACCTCGACTGGGGAGTCGAGGGCGATAGCAAAGACCGTCGAGACGATCTGCGCGAGCTGCTTCGCAATCTCGGAATCGCGCTCCTGATCATCCTCGTATTGCTCGGTACGCTGCTCCGAAGCTATCTTCAGCCGTTCATCATCATGGCGGCGATTCCGTTCGCGTTCATCGGCGCGTTGCTCGGCCATCTGGTGATGGGATTCAATTTGTCTTTCGTGTCGATTTTCGGTCTGGTGGCCCTGAGCGGCGTGGTCATCAACGACTCCGTCGTGCTGATCGACTACTTCAACACACAACGCCTCGATAGCCCGATCGACGAGAGCTTGGAGCGGGCGATCAAGCGGCGCTTCCGTCCCGTGCTGCTGACCACCATGACGACCAGCTTCGGTCTACTGCCGATGCTCCTCGAGACCAACCTGCAGGCGCAGTTCTTGATTCCCATGGCGATCAGCCTGGCCTTCGGGCTGATCTTCGGCACGGTGGTGATCTTGTTCTTGGTGCCGATCCTCGTCATGGTCGGCCACGATGTGACGTCGGGCGTGCGCTCGCTGGTGACGCGCTGAGCACTTATTGTGTGAGCCAGCCGCGAAACGCTGGCGCTCGGTCGCCGGGAGCTCCGACGAAGCTCACTCGTCGTCTTCGACGAGCAGGTAGGCGCCGTCTGGATCGTGAATTTCCGAGCCCGTCACGGGCGGGTTGAACACGCATACCAGCTTGAGCTCTTGCTCGGCCCTCAGAGTGTGGCGGTCGTGTTGGTCGAGCGCGTAGCAGGTTCCCGGTTCGATGACGAAGCTCTCTCCGGTGTCTCGGTTGGTCAGGACACCGCGGCCCGCGTAGCAGTACACCGCCTCGAGGTGGTGCTTGTACCACATGTCGACCTCGAGCCCGGCGGGGAAGGTCGTTTCGTGAAAGGAAAACCCCATGCCGTCCCTCTTCAGCAAGAAGCGGACGCTCGTCCATCCATCCGGGCTCTTCACCTCCCGCGCGGTGCCCAGGAGATCTCGAAGCCTCACGACCTTCACGAGTTGACCTCGACGCAGCCGGTCCCGGTCATCGGGGCCCCCCCTCCATGGTCTGCCGCCGTTTCGCGACGAGCGCTTCGAGGGAGTCATCGACGACTTGAAGCCCCTCGCGAAGCAGCTCTTCCTCGATGGTGAGCGCAGGAAGGAACTTCAGTACCTGGTCGTTGGCCCCTGCCGTTTCGAGCACGAGGTTTCTTTCGAACGCTTCTTGCGATGCGTCCCTTGCAACACCCGGCTGCGGCAGCTCGATGCCCCAGATCATGCCTACGCCGCGGACCTCGGCCTCGAGCTCCGGATACTTGGCGGCGATGCGCCGCAACTCTCCCTGCATGATCTCGCCCTTGTATGCCACGGCCCGCGCGAGGTCGTCGTTGTCCCAGTAGGTCAGCGCCTGCTCGGCGGCGACGAAGGCGAGATTGTTGCCGCGAAACGTGCCGGTATGCTCGCCCGGCTGCCACTGATCGAGCTCGGGCCGCATGAACAGAACCGCAAACGGCAAACCACCACCGAGTGACTTGGAGAACGTCACCAAGTCGGGGTGAATGCCTGCCCGTTCGAAGCTGAAGAAAGTGCCCGTCCGCCCGTTGCCGACCTGGATGTCGTCGATGATCAGCAGAATGTCGAACTCGCGGCAGACCGATTCGAGCCCGCGCAGCCACTCGTCGCTGGCGACGTTGATGCCGCCTTCACCCTGGACCGTCTCGACGATGATGGCGGCAGGAATGTCGACACCGCTGCTGCCGTCTTCGAGGTAACGGCGCAGGACGTCGATGGTGTCGATGTCGGGGCCGAGGAAGCCGTCGTACGGCATGAAGGCGACGTTGTTGCGCGCCCCGTAGGACTCGTCTCGGTAGAAGTTGTTGCCGGTGACGGCGAGCGCGCCCATGGTCAGCCCGTGGTAGCCGTTCGTGAAGGAGATGATGTTCGAGCGGCGTTTGATCATCCGCGCGAGCTTGAGTGCCGTCTCCACCGCGTTGGTTCCAGTTGGACCGGTGAACTGGACCTTGTAGGTGAGGTTGCGCGGGACCAGGATCGTGTCGCGCAGCTTCTGCAAGAAGGCGCGCTTTGCACAAGTGGCTTTGTCGAGGCCGTGGACGATGCCGCCCCGTTGTAGATGCGCGATCAGCGCTTCGGTGATGACCGGATTGTTGTGGCCGTAGTTCAGCGTGCCAGCGCCCGCGAAGAAGTCGATGTAGCGAGTTCCCTGCTCGTCGTAGAGCAGTGAGCCATGCGCGACGTCGAACATCGCGGGGAACGACCGAACGTATCCCCGAACCTCCGACTCCATCTCCTCGAAAATCCTCATCTTGTCTCCTTTCT
>DATIUW010000064.1:0-6150 GCA_035466435.1 Polyangiales bacterium
ATGCCACAAGCAACCAACGTGTGGCGCTCGGCGAGCGTCTGAGCAAAGTGAAGAAGGTGGTGCACTCCGAAAAGCTTCGCGAAGTCGCCGAAGAGTTCGACGGGGTGCACAGCGTCCATCGGGCCCTCGAGATGGGCTCAGTGCATCGAATCATCCCTGCGGTGGCGCTCAGGCCTTACTTGGTCGAAGCCATCGAACGAGGGATGCAACGCGAGCTGCATCCGCGATGACGTGGCGCTGGCTGGCATTGGGGGCTTCTTCGTTGCCGATTGGTGACGAGTGGCTGGGGCCCAGGGAAAGGAACGTCGTCGCGCAGCTCAGCGTTCCGAAACGACGATTGGAGTGGAGACTGGGCCGCTTTGCGGCGAAGCAAGCGCTCGCGTCGTCCTTGGGCATCGATCGGCTCGATCGCATCGAGCTCATTGCCGCGAGCGATGGTGCGCCGGAGGCATTCGTCGACGGTGAAGCGACGCAACTCTTCGTTTCAATCAGTCATCGAGAACGAGTGGCAGCCTGCGTGTGGTCGCGCGACTTCCCGGTGGGCTGCGACCTCGAGGTGGTCGAGGCGCGCACCTCGCGGTTCGTCGATGATTTCTTCACCGAGGCTGAACGCGAACGAATCAGCGCGATGACGGGCAAAGAGCGCAATCGCCACGTAGCGCTCACCTGGAGCGCCAAGGAGAGCGCGCTCAAGGTGCTCCGGGTAGGGCTCCGCCGTGATACGAGGGGGGTCGAAGTGCAGATCGAAGACTCGGAGCCCGACGAAGCAGGTTGGAGAGGCATCTCCGCCACCGTCGTTTCCGAAGCGCTCCGCCTTCGTGGATGGTGGCGCCAAGACGACGACGTGGTTCTGACGGTGCTGAGCGCCGGCGTTGGGGCGTCAAACGATCCGAAGCCCGAGTGATTTCCAACGGGCATCGGGTATATAGGGCACAAGATGACGACGAGCAGCCGAGCTGTCGGTATCGCGCTCAGTGTCGACCTGGTGATCGCGATCGCCAAAGGGGTGGCAGCGCTTCTTACCGGCTCCATCGCAATTCTCGCCGAGGTCGTGCATTCGCTCGCGGACGTCGTCAATCAACTTCTTCTGGTGGTGGGCATCATCCGCTCCGAGCGATCTCCCGATCCGAAGTTTCCCTATGGCTTCGGCCGCTCTCGCTACGTTTGGGCGTTGCTTTCCGCATCTGGGGTTCTGTTCGTCGGAAGTGGCGTGACCATCGTCCGTGGAGCGCAACAGCTATGGGCGCCTCAGCCGCTCGAGCACTTGAATTGGGGGTTCTTGATTCTGTTCGGTTCGCTTGCGGCCGAGAGCATGTCGCTCGGGTTCGGGCTGGCAGCGGTTCGGCGCTCCGCACGGCAAACGAATCAGTCCGTTTGGAAGTACCTCCGTGGCGGACCCGACCCGATGGGCGTTGCGGTCGTTCTCGAGGACACGTCTGCAGTCATCGGCATCGTAATCGCGTTGGCCGGGATTGGTTTGACGCGCCTGACGGGAAACCCGGCTTGGGATGGCGCCGCGTCCCTCGCCATCGGCTTGCTGCTTGGCGCGACGGCGGTCTTCTTGATCGATCGAAACCGGCGTTTCCTTCTCGGCCCTTCTCCTCCACCGGAATCCATCGCGCGCATGATTGCCGTGCTCGAGGAAGAGCCCATCATCGACCGGATTCGCGACGTGAAGGTCTCGCAGCTCGGCGCGGAGGAGGTTCGCTTCAAGGCCGAGATTGCCTTCAACGGCCGCGCGCTCGCGGAACAGGTGCTAGCGGGTCGAGATCTCGCTGCCGCGTGGGCGGAGCTCGAAGACCCGAAGGACCTCGAACGTCTGCTCTTGCAATTCGGCGGGGAGGTCGCCGATGCGGTGGGCGATGCGGTCGACCGAATCGAGGAGCGGCTGGCTGAAGCGGTGCCAGAGGCCCGTCACGTCGACCTGGAACCGGACTGATGCGCGCGTTCCCCCACGAGCGACTCCGGAATCTCGAGTCTCCGCGAGGAGGTCTGACTCCGCCCGAGGCGGCAGCGCGGCTGGAGCGATTCGGTCCCAACAGAATCCTCGAGGAGGACGAGCACGGCTGGGCGGGGGTCCTGAAAGACACCCTCCGGGATCCGATGTTGTGGTTCCTGTTGTCGACCAGCGTGCTGTTTGGTGTAGCCGGCGAATGGACCGAGGCGCTGGTCTTGATGATCGCGCTGGTGCCCTTCTTCGGAATGGATGCCTTCTTGCATCGACGGACCCAAGCCTCGGTCGAAGGCCTGAGCTCGGTGTTGGCGGCCCACGCGCGTGTCTTGCGCGGCGGAGCGCAAACGCGGGTCCCCGCAACCGAGCTGGTGCCTGGAGACGTTGCACTGATCGAAGCTGGTGAGCCCTTTCCGGCGGACGGCGTGCTCGTTGCGGCCGATCGGATGCAAGTCGACGAGTCTGCGCTCACCGGTGAGGCGCTTCCGGTGCGTAAGAGCGCGCTCGAAGAGCTGCCCCGGACCCGGTCTGCCTCCAGGGTCGACGCAGAGTCCTGGGGATACGCCGGAACACGGGTGTTGACCGGTCGGGGACGCTTGCTGGTCGGGTACACTGCAGGAGAAACGCTCTACGGCGAGATCGTCCGTTCGGCCGTCAGGGGAAGACACGAGCGTACGCCACTGCAACGCTCCGTCGCGGATCTCGTGAAGACCTTGCTCATCGTGGCGGCGGTCTTCTGTTTGGTGCTCGCTTGGGTGCGTCTGCGTCAGGGCCACGGGTGGATCGACGCGCTTCTCAGCTCGCTCACGCTTGCCGTAGCGGCGCTTCCGGAGGAATTCCCGGTCGTCCTCACGTTCTTTCTCGGGGTTGGAGTATATCGGCTCGCCAAACGCCACGCCTTGGTGCGCCGCGGCGTCGTCGTCGAAAACATCGGCCGCGTGAGTTGCATCTGCTCCGACAAAACCGGCACCCTCACCGAGGGCCGGCTTCGCTTGACGCACGCGTTCCCCGCACGGGAGGTCAGTGAAGCCAGGCTCAGAGCGCTTGCTGCGATGTCGTCACGCGCCGAGAGCAGCGACCCCGTGGATTTGGCCATCCTTTCTACGGAGCCTACGGGGAGTGAGATCCCCGTGCAGGCTGGCTTTCCCTTTACCGAAGATCGCAAGCGGGAGACATCCGTGGTCCGAGAGGACGATGCGCTCCTTGCGACCGTCAAGGGCGCCCCCGAGGTAGTGATCGCCCAATGCGAGATCGAAGAAGCGGAAGCAGGCCGATGGCTCGCGGAAACGGAAAGGCTCGCCGCCGGAGGTCACAAGGTAATCGCTTGTGCGTGGCGACCGCTCGACCCGAACGCTTGGCTTGGTGGCGAGCCCGATCGGGGATTTCTCTTCGCGGGGTTGCTTGCGTTCGAAGATCCGGTCCGTCCCGAGGTTCCCCCAGCAGTGCAGCAGTGTCTGAACGCCCAGATCCACGTCATCATGATTACTGGCGATCATCCCGCGACTGCCACGGCCGTCGCCAAAGAAATCGGTCTGGGCGGCGAGGGGCTCTTGGTGATCTCTGGAGATGACCTGGAAGAAATTTTGGCGTCGAAAGGCTCGGGGGTCCTGCTCGAGCTCGACGTGATTGCCCGTGCGAAGCCCGCGCAAAAGCTCAGTCTGGTGCGGGCCTTACAGGAACGCGGAGAGATCGTGGCAGTGACTGGAGACGGAGTAAACGACGTTCCGGCGCTGCAGGCCGCAGACATCGGCATTGCGATGGGCGAGCGAGGTACGCGCAGCGCTCGCGAGGTCGCCGACATCGTGCTCCTCGACGACAACTTTCGCAGTATCGTGAGCGCAATCGGGGAAGGGCGACAGCTCTTCCGAAACCTGCAGCTCAGCTTTCAGTACCTCCTGATGATCCACATTCCCTTGGTCATCACGGCGGCCGTAATTCCGCTGGCGGGATACGCTCTGCTGTATCTTCCGATTCACATCGTGTGGATGGAAATGATCATCCATCCGACCGCCATGCTGGTCTTTCAGGATTTGCCCGGACGGGATGAGCTCGATCGTCGTGCCCGGACGCGGCGTTCCAAATTCTTCGGCCGGTGGCAGTGGCTGACCATCGTCGTGGTAGGGGCAACGATTACGGCGGTGGTGGTTTGGAGCTTCGAGCACAGCTTTGGCGTGGGGCGTGAAGTCGAACACGCACGGGCGATGGCTCTGATCGTGCTCTCGCTGGCCAGCGCAGCGATCACCGCCGCACTGACCGGGCTTCGAGGCACTACCTCCAAGGCTGTCGTGGGGCTCACGGTGCTCTCTGCGCTCGTTTTCGTGCAGACGCCTCCGATCTCTCGGCTGATGCACCTGACACCGATGCACGCCGATGATTGGCTGATCGGAATCGCCGGTGCGGTGGCAGCCACGGCTCCGTTGCTGGCCGCGAGACTGTTCGAGAGACTCTCGTAGTCGGTACGCCGCCAGCCCCGGACGAAATCTCGTTGGGGACTTCAGGGCCGTTCGATTCGGATCGACCAAGGGCCGCCATTGGCAGGCCCGTAGAGAAGGGTGCCACCGAACCAGGGCACCGTCTCGACGCTTTCGAGCCCAACCGAATCGATGGAAAGATCCGAGGCGTTCGCGCTTGGGACGAAGACTTCCAGCCTTTGGCCCGCGTTTGCATCGTCGCCCGTCGCTTCGAGCAACGCGTCGTCGGTCGACCATTGCACCGACTCGAGGGGACCGGGCGCAAAGCGGACCGCCATCTTTTGCAGCACCTCGATCAACGCGGTGCGAGGTCCGGCGATCGTGTTGGTCTCACAGTCCACCTCGAAGAATCCCCACACCTCCGGAACGACTCCGTTGCGAGCCGGCTCGTATTTGTGGGGATCGCCGCAGGCTTCTCGCCAAGTCCACATGGTCGCGCCGAACCGATAGCGCTCCTGCTCCGTGAGATGGCGCTCGAAGTAGTCGTCTTCCGGCGACCCGGCGCGGGCTGGGTCTGCACCCCACTCGCCCGTGATCACGGGCGCACCCCCGTAGAGCTCTGCAGCTTCCCGCGCTGCCCGCTCGAAGCCGGCTTCGAGCGTCCCGCCCCCGATACCTTCCTGGTAGATGTGCGGCGAGTAGACGACCTGCTCGTCGTGCTCGAACGGAGGCGGCGCGCCAAAGCCCAGCCACCAGGCTGCGGTGGGCTCGAATAGGAAAAGCCGCGGAGGTGCGCCGACTTGCCGTTCTGCTTCGCGCATGGCCGCAAGGGCGTCTTCGTAGAATTTGGATAGGATGATCTGGTCGGCTGGATCGAACACGTTGGGCTCGTTCATCAGGTCGTAGCCGGCGACCGAATCGTCGTCCGCGAATCTCGAAACAAGATGCGCAAACATGCGGACGTAGCGTGTCCGGATACCGACGCCTCCTGGGCCTTCTTGGTCATCCAAGAAGGCGCGCCACGCGGCGACCACGGCGGGAACGCCCTCGCGCGGGCCGTTCACGCATCTGGGTTGACCGCCATCGAACGTCGCCCATTCAGGCGCGCCGTCCCATCCGCCTGCCGGGACGGAGCTGCCCTCGCAGACCTCGTCGGGCGGTGCGGCCAGCGAAGCGCCCCAGGCGTCTTGATGCAGATCGAGCAGCGTGTAGACCCCGCGTTCGCGAAGCATCGCAATCGCACCGGCAACATCGTCGAGATACGCGTCGTCGTATTCACCGGGGGCGGGCTCCACTCGGGACCAACTCACCAGCAGGCGAACGGCGGTCCAGCCCATGGCTGCGATGGCGTCAGCGTCCTCTTCGGTGAACGGGTACGTCGTGAAAAGGTCCTCGTCGTACTGCCAGTACTCGACGAAAGCATTCACGTTCACGCCGCGAAGCAGCACTTCTCGGCCCAGGGAATCGACGATGCGCCCGCCCGCGACCGGGTCTGCGACGGCCGCGAGCGCCGGGAGGGCATCCCGCGGATCCGGCGGGTCCGCGCTGGCGTCCTCGCCGCAGGCAGCAAAACACAGCAAAATCAGGAGCATCGAGAAAATGAGAGATGGGCGGCGCATGGTGAAGCTCGTCGGCATCGACGAATGCACCGCCTCTTACCGAACTTTCCGGCGCGCGGCACCCATAATGCACCTCCACAGGCCCGATTCATGGAGACCCGGAGCCGCCGGGGGGCCGCTTGCCGGGGGCATGGCACTTTCCTCGACAACCCATCCGGAGCTGCTACTG
>DATIUW010000065.1:0-1597 GCA_035466435.1 Polyangiales bacterium
TCGGACCGGTACGAGATGGGCCGTCCCCTCATCACCCGAGCTGTATCGAGACACCCAGCGTGAAGAAGTAGTCGTTCTTGACGGGGAAGGTGCCGCCCTCGCGTGGCGGCGGATCCTTGGTGCGAAGGTACAGCAGGGACGCCTGGAGGTTGAGGATGTTGGTGACCTCGAAGAAGATCTCCGCGAATCCGGTATGGTTCGTGTTCCCGAGGGCGGTGAAGGTGAGGTTGGTGACCCAGCTCAGCGTCATGTAGACGTCGGGCGTGAAGTCGATGCGCGCACGAGTCTCGAATCGCGTGAGGCCGTCGTGCTGGGGGTTTTCGATGCCGGCGAGAGGCCCGAAAAGACGAAGGTACTGATAGCCGGCTCCGACCGCGAGATCCCAAAACACCCTACTCGGGCGGTACAGAAACCGAAGGCCGGCCGCAGCGGCTGGCTGCGCACGGAAGCGAATGTCCTGAAAACGGTCACTCAGCAGCTGTCCCACGATCGGCTCCACGAACCATATACGCGTCAGCCAAAGGCGGTTGCTGAAGCCAAGCACGTGTCGGGTGACATTCACCTCACGGTCCGCGTAGCCCAAGTTCAGCAGGTATCCGAGCTCGCTCACGGTTCGGCGGTCTTCGCGGATGATGCCCACGCGCATGTTGATGTCCGCCTGGCTGCTATTGCCTCGGTTCAGTCCGAGCCCGAGGTCGACGGTGAGCGACCAGTGGTCGAGCTCGCGGGTGCCGCCGTCGATGATCCACAAAAGCTCGCCTCGCGGACGGTCCACGACGCCTGCTTCCGTTCTTATGACGACATGTTCGTTCGTGATCATCGCCGGGCCCACCAGTGACGACCGATCTGCGAACACGTAGGTGTTGGTCGTCGGCGAGTGCACTTCGGCGACCTCTCGCATGTTGATCTCGAGGGGTCCGAACTCTTCGCTGTCGAATTCCATTGTGTTGTCGCGCATCCAGTCGATGTCGCCCCGAACCCACTCCCCGGTGGTCGTGCGAACCCAGTCGAACGTGTCCGCAAACGAGAGCGTGAGCTCGGTGGATCCCGAGGCGAGCTCTCGTGCGACGGCATCGAGCGCACGCTTCACCTCGACGACGGCGAGTGCTTCCTCCGCAGGCTCTTCGGGAACGCTGGGACTCTCGCTCGCATCCCCTGCGGCGTGCGCGGCGATGGAAAGGACCACGAGCCCAGCCGCCGCCGCCATGCGGCCTCGTCGAATGCGATGACGCGCTGCCCCCCGCACGGTGCGAAGACTACGACTGGGCCTTGGCGAAGGCGAGAAACAAGTCTGCCTCCTCCGCCAACCTCTCCGGAGCCAACTTGCGAGCGGCAAAGGACACTGGAACACCGCCCGCGCCAACGCCCCGACATCACCTCAGTGCGAAGCCCCGTGGACGATGCACGGCATCGCCTCTACGGGGTGCGAGGGACAGGACTCGAACCTGCACATCCAAAGGACACTGGAACCTAAATCCAGCGCGTCTGCCAATTCCGCCACCCTCGCTAGTGATGGGATTTCGGACGGTTAGCACGGTGGCGATGTCTTTCAAATCGGTGCAACGAAAGGCTCTCGTCGTCTCCATCGCTCTGGCAT
>DATIUW010000066.1:0-9832 GCA_035466435.1 Polyangiales bacterium
GAGGGGCCGCTCATCCGCACGAAGACCGGCGCCCTGGCGGTCAGCGCCCGGCGCTACGAGCACCTCGGCAAGGCGTTGCTGCCACCTCCTGCGAAGTGGCACGGTCTCAAGGACGTCGAAAAGCGCTATCGGGAACGCTACGTCGATCTCTTTGCAAACCCGGTGGTTGCGGAGGTTTTTCGGGCGCGAACCCAGATCATCCAATCCTTGCGCCGCTTCCTCGACGCGCACGGCTTCCTCGAGGTCGAAACCCCGCTGCTCCACGCGATCCGCGGCGGGGCGACGGCCAAGCCTTTCGAGACCCACCACAATGCCCTCGACTTGGATCTCATCCTGCGAATCGCGCCGGAGCTTCACTTGAAGCGCCTGCTCGTCGGCGGTTTCGATCGAGTCTACGAGATCGGCCGCGCGTTTCGCAACGAAGGCATCAGCACCAAGCACAATCCCGAGTTCACCATCCTCGAGTTCTACATGGCCTACGCGACCTACGAGGACTTGATGGACCTGGTGGTGGAGATGATTCGCACCGTCGACGACGACCTACGGACCCGCTTTCCAGCTCTCGTCGGAGAGCGGACCTTCGACCTGCAGACCGACTGGAAACGCGTTCGAATGCGCGAAGCGATCGCCGAGCGCCTCGAGCGAGCCGGACGCGAGGGGGTTCCGGAGACGCCTTGGCGCGACGTCCTGTCCCCCGAGGCCGTCGACGACGAGGAGGCATTGAAGAACGCCTGCGAGGCGATCGCGGCCAAGCTCGAGCCCGCCGCCCAAAAACAACTACGCGACTGCGAAACACATGGCGAGCGCGTATTCGCCGTATTCGAGCTCTTGGTGGAGCCCGATCTGACCGCGCTCTATCGCACGTCGGACGGTGCGCGGTCGGTGCCGGTCTTCATCACGGAGTTCCCTTGGGAGGTGTCTCCACTCGCGCGGCGCAGCGACGACGAGCCCGACTACGTGGACCGTTTCGAGCTGTTCATCGACGGCCGCGAGCTGAGCAACGCGTTCAGCGAGCTGAACGACCCGGACGACCAAGCGGCGCGCTTCGAGTCGCAGCTCCGGGCCCGCGAACGCGGCGACGAAGAAGCAATGGATTTCGACGCCGACTTCATTCGCGCGCTCTCGCACGGCATGCCGCCGGCTGCGGGGTTCGGGCTCGGAGTGGACCGGCTCATCATGTTGCTGTGCAACCAGCCTTCGATCCGGGACGTGCTGCTCTTCCCGTTGCTTCGGCCGGAGGTTGAATGATCGAGCGGCGGCCGCTCGGGGCCTGGACCGCCGTACTCTGTGGATTCGGGGTGTTGCAAGTAGCCGCCGTGCTGGCTTTCGCCGGGACCAGCACGCTTTGGTTCCAGGCTCAGCTCGAGGACGAGTTGCTGTGGCTCCGGCTCGCAATCGGATGGAGCACGATCCAACTCAGCTTGTTTCTATTGAGCCTGGGAGTCTTCCAGCGGGCGACCCGGATGCCCCGTGGCTCGAGAGGCAGGGCCCGCATTCTCGGCCTGGCCGGCGTGAGCGCGGGTCATGCGGTGATCACCAGCGTCTCGGTGGGAATCGTTCTGTGGGCAGCGCGCGTTTCGGCCGGTCACGTCCTAGGAGGCACCGTAGCGAGCTTGCTCTTCGGGCTCACCCACCTGGCATACGCCGAGCTGGACCTCGATTGGGTGCCGACGCTCTATCACGGGGCGACCATGCTCCAGACCGCGAGCGCGGCGCTCGTTCTGTCCCTCAGCGCTTCGTGCTGGTTTCTCGTTCCCGCGGAACGGCGCCGGCGCTTTTGGCTCGGGTTCGATGCTGCCCTCGTCGTCGCCTTCGTGGCGGTGACCGCCACCCTGCCCCTCTCATCCACGGAAGGGGATGACGCCAGTCTGTTACGCGCGGTCGTCCGCGTCAGCGTGACGACCGCATTCGCGGTGCGCCTCGCGTTGCGACTGGTCGGGCCACTTCTGACGGCATTCGAGAGAATTGGGTTTCGGACCATGATCGCCGCCCGGCACCTCCGCGCGAAGAAGACCGGGTTTCTGGCGGCGAGCGGGACCTTGTCGGTCCTCGCCGTCGCTGTGTCTTCTTGCATGTTGATCTCGGTGCTCAGCGTCATGGGCGGGTTTCGCGCGGACCTCACCAAGAAGATCCTCGGCAACCATGCGCACATCGTGGTCGACAGGGCTTACGAGGAGATTTCCAATTGGGAGCCTTTGTTGGAGCGCACGCGGCAGACCGAAGGCGTCATCGGCGCCACACCCTATCTGCAAGTGGAGGTCATGCTTTCGAGCCTTTCGAATCGAGGCGGAGCGATTCTTCGCGGCATCGACCCGGACACGGTCTCCGACGTGACCGACCTCGGCAAAAACCTCACCCACGGCAAGCTCGAGTATCTGAAGAACCCGGGACGCATTCTCGACTCGTCGGCCGATACGACGACGTCGGGACCCCTAGACGCCATGATCGAGGGGGCCGAACGCACGGCGGCGAGGGGTCTACCCGAGGACGCAAACGAAGAGGCAATGCCGGGTCTCATCGTCGGTCAGGAGCTCGCCAGGGCCCTTCGTCTGGTCGTGGGCGACCGCGTCACCGTCGTCTCGCCGCGCGGTGATCTCGGGCCAACCGGCCCGATCCCCCGCACCCGCCCCTTCCGCATCGCCGGGATCTTCTACAGCGGAATGTACGAGTACGACATGAAGCACGCGTACATCGATCTCCCCACCGCGCAGCGGTTCCTCCGCGCCGAAGGACGCATCAGCGGCATCGAGGTCAAGGTGGACGACGTCGAGCGCGCCCCCACGATCGCTTCCAAGCTCGCTTCCAATCTCGGCCGCGACGACCTGCGGGTACGGGACTGGAAACAGATGAATCAGCAGCTCTTCGGAGCCTTGGCCCTCGAAAAGCTCGCCATGTTCATCACCTTGGGCATCGCAGTCCTCATTGCGGGCTTCTCGGTGTTCGGTACCCTCACCTTGCTCGTGCAGGAGAAGCGCCGCGAGGTCGGCATCCTCAAGGCGATGGGGACGCCCGCGCGGGGCGTGATTCGAATCTTCATCATCGAAGGCCTGCTGATCGGAGCCGCGGGCGGGCTGATGGGCCTCGGGCTTGGATTCGTTCTTACTTTTGCCGCAGAACACTTTGGAATTCGTATGAATCCGGAGGTCTACTACATCGACAAGCTACCGGTTCATCTCGATCCCACCGAGTTCGCTCTAGTGGGCGCATCCACGGTGGTGGTATGCCTCGCCGCAACCCTTTTTCCTGCGTATCAGGCGAGTCGAGTCCGCCCCGTCGATGCGCTTCGGTATGACTGAGCGCGCATTCGATGCCTGAACCACTCGTCACCCTTCAACACGTGACCAAGACCTTCGAGCACGAGGGCCGCCCGCTCGAGGTGCTCAAGGGGATCGATCTCGAGATCGATCACGGTGAGATGGTGACCATCGTCGGTCCATCGGGCGCTGGCAAGAGCACCCTGCTCCATCTCATCGGCACGCTCGACCTGCCGACGAGCGGCCGAATCCTCTACCAGGGCAAGGATGTGACGCGCCTCGGAAGCTCGGAGCTGGCGGAGTTTCGCAACCGAAGCATCGGATTTGTATTCCAATTTCATCATCTGCTTCCAGAGTTTACCGCGCTGGAGAACGTCATGATGCCGGGACTGATTCAGGGAAGCCGACGGCTCGAGGCACGCGCGCGGCGGCTGCTCGACGAGGTGGGTCTCACCGATCGGCTGACCCATCGCCCGGGGGAGCTGTCGGGTGGCGAGCAGCAGCGTGTTGCGTTGGCCAGGGCCCTGCTGATGGAGCCGAAGTTGGTTCTCGCCGACGAGCCGACGGGCAACCTCGACAGTCAGACGAGCGCATCGGTCCAATCGCTCTTCTTCGACTTGAACCAGCGCCATGGCATCACCTTCCTGATCGTGACCCACAGCCGCGACTTTGCACAGATGATGCCGCGGCGGGTTTCGATGAAAGACGGTCGCATCGATTCGGACGAGCGACGCGCCCAACCCCTTGAAAACCAAGGAAAACCAACTTGACCCCCCTGTAGGGCACGGCTATAGCCGCCCGGATCGCTACCCCTGACAATGCGCCTTTCCGCCCCTGCCATAGCCCTGATGCTCGCAGGGCTCGCTTCCGTGGCGGGCGCTCAGAGTGGGGTCAACCTGCCGGAGCCTCCCCCTCCGGCAACCCGGCCGATTCGAACGTCCCCTGAGCCCCAGCGGCCTCCGGAGCCGATCGCCCGGGAGACGGAGCCCGAGGGGGAAGGAGGAGACTACGAGCCGGTCGAGGACGCCGACGCGGGGATTCAGGTGCCTCGAACGAGTTGCCACGGCAAGGAGATCCGCCGCATCGTCGTCGTGGGCGCGCGCCGGGTCGATCCGGACGACGTGCGGGCGACCATGAAGCTCAGGCGCGGCGATACCTGCACCGACCCCGCCGTGACGCGTGACGCCAGGGCGCTTTGGAACATGGGTTACTTCGACGACCTGCAGATCGAGGCAGATCCACTAGGGGCCGGGATCAAGCTGACAATTCGCGTGGTCGAGCGTCCGGCGATCCGGAAGGTGGTGTACGAGGGCAACGACGAGGTCGACAAGGAAGACATCGACGAGTCGATCACGCTCGAGGCAGGCACCATTCTCTCGGTCCCGAACGTCGAAAAACAGGCAACCGCCATTCGCGAGCTCTACTCGGAGGAAGGATTCTTCCTCGCAGACGTGAAGTACGAGCTCCGGCGCGTGCAGGGCGACACCAACCAGGTCGACGTCATATTCAAGATCGACGAAGGCGCAGAGGTTCAGGTTCGCCGCATCAGCTTCGTCGGCAACGACGATCTGCCCGCCGCCGAGCTGCTCAAGATCATGCAGACCAACGAGACGGGCATGTTCTCGTTCCTGAGCGATCGCAACAAGTTCAGCCGCGCCGCCTTCGACGAAGACCTCTCGCGCGTACAGGCTTGGTACTACGACAAGGGCTATCTGATGATGCGTCCCGGGCGGCCGCGGGTGGAGCTGACGCCCGACCGCGCCTTCGTCGACATCACGATTCCGGTCGAGGAAGGACCACGCTTTCGAATTCGGAAGCTGGAAGTCATCGAGACCGACGGCGCTGGCAACGAGATCGAGACGCTAGCGCCCAAGAAAGACCTGCGCGAGATGGTCAAGATCGATCGCGGGGACTGGTTCAGCCGGAGCAAAATCGCGGAGGGTATCGAAGGCATCAGTCGGACCTACCGCGATGCCGGCTACGCATTGGTCGAGATCGTGCCCGGAACCGACCTCGACGAAGTCAACCGCCTGGTGGACGTCACCGTCAACATCCTGAGGGGGCCGCTGGTCTACATCGAACGCATCCACGTGCGGGGCAATACCAAGACTCGTGACGCCGTCATTCGCCGGGAGTTCCGAATAAGCGAAGGCGACCTCTACAACCAAACCAAGCTGGAGGACGGCCGCGCGCTCGTGAATCAGCTCGGCTATTTCGAGCGCGTCGACGTGTCCGAGGAGCAAGGCACGGCGCGCGACCAGATGGTGATCAACGTCGAGGTAGCCGAAAAGCCCACCGGCACGTTCCAGGTCGGCGCGGGCTTCTCGTCGCTCGAGAGCTTCATCGTGACCGCGCAGATCCAGCAGCAAAACCTGTTCGGACGCGGTCAGAGCCTCGGCCTGAACCTGCAGCTATCGGGAATTCGCCAACAAATCGATCTCGACTTCGTGGAGCCCTGGTTCCTCGGATCCGAATGGAGCTTGGGCTTCGGGATCTTCAAGCGCATCCGGGACTTTCAGGACTTCCGTCAGGACTCCACCGGCGCGAACATCACCACCGGCCATCCCATCTTCAATCCGCGCTTCCGCATCTTCGTGCGCTACGAGTTCGAGAACGTGAACATCTCGTCGCCTCGCGGCAACCTGCTCGGCGTCGGCGGGCAGCTCCAAAACACGTTCTCCAACATCTTCATCGCCAATGCCTTCCGCGATGGCATCACCAGCTCGCTTCGCCTGACGCTCAATTGGGACAGTCGAGACAACCGCCTGTCGACGACCGAGGGCATCTTCGCCAACTACGCGGTGCAGGCCGCCGATCAGTTCCTCGGCTCGGACAACACGTTCGTGCGGCAGACCGCATTCGCACGGTTCTACAAGAAGGCGTTCGGCCCGGTGATTTTCAAGGTGAACACCGAGCTCGGCATGATCACCTCGCGCAAGCAGGTTCCCGTATTCGAGCGGTTCTACCTCGGCGGCATCTTCACCATTCGCGGCTATCGACTGCAGTCCGTCGGACCCCAAGCCGGCCTAGCCGCTTCAGGTGATCCGAACTTGCCGATCATCGCGGAAGGACGTCCCATCGGCGGCGATTTCCAGGCTTTCTACAACATCGAATTCGAGTTTCCGATCATCGACGCGGTGGGAATCAGGGGCGTCATCTTCACCGACGGCGGCAATGCCTGGAACCTCTTCGCGTTCCGCGATCAGTTCGGCAACTGCCAGGCGCCGGTCGCACCCGACTCCGACCCCTCGTCGCAGCCATGCGGTATCCACGGGTTTTTGCGCTACTCGGTCGGCTTCGGCCTTCGCTGGTTCTCTCCGCTCGGACCGTTGCGTTTCGAGTGGGGCATTCCCATCCGCCGGCGGCCGCAAGATGACCCGGTTCGCTTCGAGTTCACCATCGGCCAATCGTTCTAGCGAATGAAACGCGCGTCTCAGGCGTATAACCCCTGCGGCTTGACCGAATCGCGGCAAGCGGCTAGCTAGGCCGGGCCTGAAAGGATGCTCTACATGCGCTTTTGCAGAATCATCATGTTCGTCATGGCCGCCGTGATCCTAGCCGGATCGGCGTCCACCGTCCGTGCGCAGGTCAAGATTGGTGTGGTCGACCTGCAGCGTGCGATCAACGAGACCGAGGACGGCCGCCAAGCAAAGCGCAGGCTCAAAAAGCTCTTCGACGAACGTCAGCAGTCGCTCAATCAAAAGCAGGAAAATCTCAAGACCCAAAAGGAGAGCCTCGAGCGGCAGCAGGAAGTGCTGAGCGAGGACGCGCTTCGCAAGAAGGTGGACCAGTACCAGGCGGACCTCATGGACCTGCAGAACGAGTACGTTCAGTACCAGCAGGAGCTGTCCACCAAGGAAGCGGAGCTCACTCAGAAGATCCTGGAGAAGATGCAGGAGATCCTCCGCCGCATCGGACAGACCGACGGCTACACTTTGATCATCGAAGCCAACGAGGGCGGCGTCGTATTCGTTCCGTCGAATCTCGATCTCACCGATGTGCTCATCCAGCGCTACAATCGCCAGGCCAAGCAGGGCGACACAGGCGGTGGCAAGAAGTCCCAGTAGTCGCACATTCGTGGCTCAGCCGGCCGTTTCCAGCTACAAAAGCGCATGGCCAAGCTCTGTGCGCTAGCCACGATGGCGCTGGCGATGCTTTGCATCGGGCCACGGGCGATCGCCCAGAGCGCGCCGGCCGACGAATCCGAGCAGCGCACGGAGCGCGCCACCCGCGTGCATCACGTCGACGAGTACACGCAAGCTGCCATTCTTCGCTACCCCGGGCTCGAAGCTGCCGAGGCGGATATCGACGCCGCACGGGCGCGTCTGGACGAGGCCAGGCTCTCACCCTTCTTCCAGTTCGAGGGCCAGGCCCGACTCTTCGTCGCGCCGGGGGCGGAGGGAACTCCCACCTTCAGCCCGGACTCGCAGATCCCGTGGGCCAACCGTTGGGGTCCCGGTGCCGAGCTGGCGATCGAAGGAGGCATTCCCATCTACACCTTCGGAAAGTACCGAGCAGGCAAGAAGGCGGCGCGGGCGGGGATCACTGCATCGGAGTACGAGAAGGATCGCACCTTGAACCGCGTCGTCTTCGACGTTCGACGCGCCTACTTCGGTGTGCAGCTATCACTCGACCTGCAGGCGATGATCTCGGAGGGCAAGGAAAAGCTCAGACGCACCGTCGAGAAGCTCAGGGAGCGATTGGATGCCGATGATCCGCGCGTGAAGCAGATGGACTATTTTCGACTGGTGGCTGCGTTGTCCGAGATCGAGTCGCGCGAGTCCGAGGCATTGCGGCTAGAGGCCTCGGCGCGTGCTGCGCTCGAGGTGCTCTCGGGCATCGAGCCTGCCACCGTGCCCGAGTGTCCTCTCGAGGCCGTGCAGAGTGAGATCATCGAGCTCGGAGAGCAAATCGATCGTGCCTTGGAAAACCGACCTGAAATACATCAGCTAGGAGCGGCCCAGTCCGCCAAGGACGCGAATCTCACCGTGAAGCGGGCTGGCTACCTGCCCGACATCATCCTGGCGCTCGCGGCCAGCTTCGCTCGGACACCCGTCATCACCGACATCAACAACCCGTTCATCATCGACCGCGGTAACTTCGCTGGCGCATTCGTCGGCCTCGCGGCCAGGTGGAAGCTCGATTTCGCGGGGACCAACGCGAGGGTGAAGGCGGCCAAGGCCGAAATCGCCTCGTTGAAGGCCAAGACCGAGGAAGCCAAGCAGGGCATCGAGATCGAGGTCAATGCGCTCTACGAGCAGCTACAGGACGCCAAGCGGCGGCTCGGTAGCTGGACGCGGTCGGAGAAGGAAGCGCGTAAATGGTTCGTCTCCGCCGCGCAGGGCTACGAGGTCGGCACGATGGATGCGCGCGAGTTCGTCGATGCGATCACGGCGTATTTCACGGCGCGATCGAACCGCCTCATGGCTACCGCCGATTACAACCTCGCAATTGCGGGGCTCGAAAAAGCGACCAACATGCCTTTGGTCTCCGAGCAAGGCTGGCGTCCAGTCGACTGCGTGGAATAAACCTTCCCTTCACCCCGTCCATGAGGAATCTATGTCTCGTATTCCCATCATTCTAGGCCCACTGCTCGCGTTTCTTTGGCTATCGGTGCCCGCCGCTGCCGAAGAAACACCGAGCGGCGCGGCGGCCATCGCTCTCTCCGAGGCCGAAGCAGCCAAAGCCGAGCGCTTCATCCGCACCAAGCACGACAAGGTTCGTCAGGTTCTGCGCAAGCCCGACACCCCCAAGCGCGCCGAAGAGCTTACCGAGCTGCTCGGCGAGTTCCTCGACTACGAGCGATTGGCGCGGCTCTCTCTCGACAAACAGTGGGAGAAGCAGACGCCGCGCGAGCGCGCGCGCTTCGTGAGCCTGCTGCGACAGCTCGTCGAACGTCAGTACCAGCGCAACATGGAGTCCACGCTCGATTACGAGGTCACGTGGGTCGGTACCGAGCCCATCGAGACGGGCGTCAAAGTGAAGTCGTCGGCCCACTCGGTCAGCAAGAAGCGCCAGCCGCCGGTCACGATCGACTACAGCATGAGCCCCGCAGGCGACGAGTGGAAGGTCTTCGACATCTTCACCGACGACGTCAGCCTCGTGAAGAACTACAAACGCCAGTTCCGCAGAGTCATCGCAGACGAGGGCTGGGACGGCCTGATCGGGCGCATGGAAAAGAAGCTCAAGGCCGACGACGAGCTGCTGTAACAGCACCGCGACCATGATCCCCGGAGGACGGGTCGCGACGGGCGTGCTCGCGAGCGGGACCCACTCGCCCGACTCCTCAAGTCATCACACAACTAGGCTCCCGCCCCCTCGCTGTGCTGCCCATCCCGACCCGTCCTCCTCCGTAGACGTCAACACACCCGGACCCCGGACCTCGGACCCCGATCCTCGATCCAGCGTCAGCGTCAGCTTCAGTGACAGCGTCAGTGGCAGCCTCAGTAGCGGCGTCGACTTCGGCTTATGGAGGGCTCGGACAAACGCGACATGGGGTGGAACGGACGTGCGAAGTGCCAATCGGTATGCATGCACCCACCTCCGATTGGCGCGCCGCCCGAGGGGCGGCTTGCGTG
>DATIUW010000067.1:0-10851 GCA_035466435.1 Polyangiales bacterium
CACCTTGCCCTGAAGCTTGGTGCCCACTTCGAGCTCCTCCATTCGTTCGCGGGCTCGTTTGCGCGCCTCCTTTTCGAGGATGTTCCGACGGCTGACGATGATGCTCTTCTTGCCGCCCTTGTCGCGCGGCAAAGAGAACTCGCACCGCTGCGCGATGAAAGCATTGGGGTCCTCGATCGGCGTCAGCGACATGGCGCTCGCAGGACAAAACGCACGCACCCCACCGACGAGGACGTCGAAACCGCCACGGTTGTATCCGTAGACGACACCCTGGACGCGCTGATGACGCTCGCGCGCCGCACGCAGAGCTTTGCGCACGGCAGCCTTGTCGACTAACCGGTTGACGATCGCGATGTGCCCGCTTTCGGCGACCGCGCCGATCCGGCCGCGGAAGATCGCGCCGGGCTGAGGCGCCTCCAATTCCGGCAGCGGCTCGAGAAGGCTCATGTCGGCGTCGGCGAGATCTTCGTCGGAGCCGGATTCGTGCTCTTCGTCGTGCTCGGGGTCGTGCTCGTGCCCTTCGTGGGTTTCGTGCTCCGAAGCGCTCGGGGCCTCACTCCCGGCTAGCGTCTCGGACGCCGCGTCGGGCTTCGACGTGGTCTCGGGCGCCGGCTCGGGCGGCACCGTCGGATCGTATGCCGGGACACCGACCACGGTGTCGGCTTCCGCCAGATCGTCGTCGGGAATGTCGGTCACGTCCGTTGGCGAGTGCTCCCAGGACGCCAGATCATCTTGCGCGAGCATGGCAGCGGCCGGCGTAGCCTCGACTACGGGCGTAGGAACGGACACGGGCGCCGGCACTACGGGTGTGTGGATCGGCACGCCGGCTTCGACCGTCGCTTGTTCGTGTGCAGGCTCCTCGTGCGCTGCCTCCTGGTACGCGGGCGCCGGCTCGGGCTTGACGATCGGAATGTCGCGCGGCTCGTCCGCGTCGGCGATGGCCGTCGCCTTTCCAAACAGATCGACGACGATCACACCGTGCTCGACACCCTCTACACGACCGGCGATCACCTCGCCGACCGAAAACGCGTGCTTCCTAGCGCCACCTCCGGAAAACAGATGCAGGAAAGGCGCGTGGTGGTGCGCATGCTTCGCGCTGGGCGGCGCATCGGTCGATCCTGCCTGAGCGCCACCCTTTTTCTTGCGCCGCCGCCGACGCTTCTTCTTCCCAGTCCCCGCCTCGGCCCCGGCCGCTTCGGAAGCAGAAGCAGATTCCGACCCAGCGGCAGTCTCCGAAGCAGGCGCGGATTCCGATGCCGACTCCGGCGGCTGCACCGACTCTCCCGCCACCGTCGCTGACGCTGACTCTGTCGCTGGCGCTGACTCTGTCGCTGACGCTGTCGCTGCCTCTGCCACTGACGCTGTCTCCGATGCTGCCTCTGTCACCGCCTCGGACGCAGCCCTCGGCTGCGATTCCTCCGGCGCGACCTCTTCGGTCGAGGTCTCACTGGTTTTGGAATCGATTTCAGTCATGCGCTATCCTCGCGCGCGAAAGACGCTCGACGCTGATGCGGAACGTCCGGGTTTAAGGGGTCTCGTAGAGTAGGCAGTGGCCGTTTGGTCGTCAAGTGTTGCTGCCTATGCCGAGCCCTTCTACTCTCCTCGAAGGGGCATGTCACAGCAACGAGGCGAGCGTCGAGAGTCCCGCCGAGCGCCGATTCAGCTGCTCATCGAGTACGACCGCCTCAACGCGCTGCTGTCGGACTACACACACAACATCAGCCGGGGTGGGATGTTCATCCGCACGGACCAGCCCTGCGATGTCGGAACCGTGCTCTGGTTCACCATTCGGGCCCCCGTTCTCCCCGAGCCGATCGAGCTTCGCGGCGTCGTTCGATGGGTCGTCGAGCCTCGTCAGGCCGGCGAGCGCCGCCCCGCCGGCATGGGCATCGCCTTCGTTTACGACTCGCCGGACGACAAGAGCGCGCTCGAGGCCCGGCTCGATGGGCTGATGCTCGAGTCCCTCGGCCCGGAAGCCTTCGAAAAGCTGATGGGCCGGCCTGCCGCGAGCAGGTCCTGACAGCAACCCCTGCTGCTCTCTTGCACTATGGCAGAAATGTAATTAATTACTTAAGCTGTAAGCATGCAAGAGACTGCAACCAACGCCTTCGTGGCGGGTGTGTTGGTGGGCAAGCCCATCTTCCGCGCGCCCGGCATCGTGGTGCACGGCGGGCTGGACAACGAGGACCGCGAGGTCGCCGTCATCGTTCTTCAAGCGGTGACCACCGACGGCCAGAAGCTGAGCTTCGAGAACATCGCTCGCTACGCCGAAACGTCGGGCATCGAGATCCTCAAGCAAGAGCCGTACGTCATCTTGGCGCGGCCCGAGCCCAAGGGCGTCTTCTCCGACTTGCCTTGGAGCTCATGGCGTCTCGAGCAACGTCTGGCGCAATTCCAAGAGGTCGCGTCGGTGGTCCAGCGCTTCCATGCCATCGAGGCGCCCGTCGGCACACTGTCGCCCAAGTACATCGCTGTGGACGACACGCTCAAGCCATTCTTGCTTGGGCCTCGCATCGCGCCCCGCAGTGGTCCTTACGTCGCGCCAGAAACCGCGAGCGACAGGCTGCTCGAACTGCGTTCCGACATCTACTCGCTCGGCAAGCTTCTCTACTTCGTAGTCGCAGGAGAAGATCCACCCCGCGAGGCGCGCGACATCCCGATGCTCGAAGAGCTCGGAAGTCATCCCGCCGGCATCGTGCGCATCATCCGGAAAGCCACCTGCCGCAACCCCGATGACCGCTATCAGTTTCTCGACGAGCTGCTCGCAGACGTCGGCCGTTATCGGGAGCATCGCGACGTGGGCATGGTGCATCCCGAAGTCGAAGATCGAAACACCGGCATTCTCAGCGTCGTTCCCGACGCGCCCGAGCACGCAGAGCCGCAACCTGCGCCGGAAACCGAGATTCCGGAGCCAAAAAGCAAGAAGGTCACCTACGTTCACGATCCGGCAAAGACACACGGGTTCTTCCGCATGGTCGGTCTCGCCCTGGCCTTCGCAGGGATCGCGTTCTTGGTGAGCGACTACAGACACGCCCACGGTGCTCTCGAGCCGATAGCACCCCAAGAGTCGGCGGCTCTTTCCAGCTTCATCAGCGAAGCATCTGTAACGACCGATGACCCACCGGTGCTCTTCGCGCGGGTGGACGAGTCTTGGGAGCTGCTTTCGGACGAACGGCGCCGTGAAGAAGCCAAAGCGATGTTCGAGGCGGCGCGGGCTCGATGGGGAACGCGCGACGGTTTCATTCACCGCGGCGACGCGCTGGTGGCCCAACGCTGGAGCAACGAGCTCACCGTATTCGGCAGCCTGCATGGAGAAGCAAAATGAACGAACGACGTCCCTCGACACGCGCTCGGCGTCAGGCCGGCTACACGCTCATGGACGTGATGGTCGCCATTCTCATCATGGGCGTCCTCGGCAGCGTCGGCCTCAATCAGTACAACAAGTACGTCGCGCGAGCGAGGCGTCCCGAGGCTGTCATGACGTTCCGTGCCCTAGCCGCCGCCCAGCGCGAGCATCTGCTCACCCGCGGAACGTTCTCCGGGACGTTCGACGCGCTAGGGTTCCGGGTGGAGGGCGGCGCACGCATCTCGCCCACCGAGATTCAAGGACGACGCTACAACTACCGGCTCATTCAGGATCAGGGGCCGCGCTCTTGGTATTGCGTCGCCACGGGAAACATCGACGGCGACCCCTTTCCGGACATCATTGCGGCGAGCAATCCCCGGTAAACTGAACAGTCGGTAAGATACCCCACTTGGTGACTGTAAATTTATCCCTATACTGAAATATGAAAGGGGTGCCTATCATGAAAGCAAAGCGTTGGACTCTAGGGGTCGTGCTTGCGGCGGCTGTAAGCCTTTGGGGGCTCATCGAGGCCGACGCGAGCCCTTTTTCGTCGTACGTGCTGACCGATGATCTGTCGAACAGCGTGAATGGGGTCGCGCCGGAGGCGAGCAACTGGGATGAGGGTAGCTCGGGCTCTGACAGTGACTCCGGCTCCGATGGGAGCGGTTCGAGCACCGACAGCGGCGGCAAGGACAACAATGGTCACGGCAACAACGCCGATGGCGTCGACTCGAGCAACCCGAGCCAGGGTAAAGGCGGACCAAATGGCGCTGCCGACGAGTCGTGCCCGGATCCGAGCAACTGCGTGGACGACGAGGTCAGCGGCGGAGGAAGCTCCAGCTCTGACAGCGGCGGCAAGGGCAAGGGCAAGGGCAAAAAGAAGTAGCCCTCACCGCTGCTAGGCTGCATGAACAGAGAGAGGCGTCCTTCGGGACGCCTTTTTCGTTTCTAGTCCGTGACTCGAGAGGAAATGAGCACGCCGGGATTCATCACGCCGTCGCCATCGAATACGCCTTTGACGGCGCGTAGCACGTCGCCAAACGGAGCCGGGCGCTGGTGCTCGTACCACGGGCGATGGAACCGGCCCACGGCATGGTGGTGCGTGATCGTTCCGCCGTGGGACAGCACCGCGTCCGAGGCAGCCTTCTTGATCGCCATCCACTGATCCGCCTCGGCGCCGTATCGGCCCGGCGCGATGAACGTGAAGTACGGAGCGGGGCCGTCGGGATACACGTGCGTGAACCGACAACTGATGAACCCAGCGCCGCACGCGTCTTTCATGGCCTGGCGCACCGCGCGAATGACGCCGCCGTGCAAGCCTTCGAAGGCATCCCAGGTGCACGCCGTCTCGAAGGTATCGGCGATCATGCCCATCGACGCCATGATGTTCAGCAGATACGGCGCATCGATGAAGGCGTCGCGCCAGGCGCCGGCGCCGCCGCTTGCTCTGCTGCGCTCGCCGCCCTCGCGATAAACCGGCCCCTTGGGACAGGTGCCCCCATGATCGGCCACGAGCTCGAGCGCCCGTTCCATCCACGGCGCGAGCGAATGATCAGCCGACTCGAACGCGACGATCAAGACGTGGCTCCCGTCCATCGTGACCGCGTTGAGCGCCGCCTCGCGTTTGTCGAGCAGCCGGCAGTTGCTCGGATAGAGCCCGGATTGCGAAAGCGCGCGCACCGCATCCACCGCGCGACCGTAGTCCGCGAAATGGGCGGTCGCCGTGGCGCGAAACGTGGGTTTCGGTCGCACGCGCATCCAGGCTTCGGTGATGACGCCGAAGATGCCTTCGGAGCCGATCATCAAGCGATCGGGACTCGGTCCCGCGCCAGAGCCCGGCAGCCGCCTCGATTCCCAGAGGCCCCGGGGCGTGATGGCGCGCGTCGACTGCACGAGGTCGTCGATGTGTGTGTAGACCGTCGCGAAGTGACCGCCGGCGCGCGTGGCGATCCAGCCGCCGAGCGTCGAGAACTCGAACGACTGAGGGAAATGCCGAAGGGTCAGGCCTTGCTCGGCTAGCTGTCGTTCGAGCATGGGCCCAGTGGCGCCTGCTTGGATCCGGGCCGAGAGTGAGCTCCGCTCGACCTCGAGCACGCGGTCGAGCCGGCCGAGATCCAAGCTCAAGACGCCATCGTAACTCTCACCGACGTCTCCTTCGACGCCCCCGACGACGCTGGTGCCCCCACCGAACGGAATCACCGCGACCTTCGCGCTGCTAGCCCAATCGAGCACTGCGGCGATGTCTTCTTCGCGTTCGGGGGCGGCGACCAAATCGGGCGCCGGCGCGAAGTCACCCCGAAACCCGCGAAGCACGTCCCGATAGCTCTTGCCGTAGGTGTGACGGACCCGCGCTTCGTGTGCATCACTGACGAAGCGCTGCAACGTGGCGGGAGCCTTGACCCGAGGCCGGCGCAGCTCGATCGATTCGAGCGCCGGCGGTTCGTCGCATCGCTCGGGCGCAAACCCGAGCATCGCTCCGGCCTGGGTCGCGAGCGCCTTTCGCGCCGCCGCATCGGGAAACTTGTCTTCCCAACCCCAGCCCCAGAAGCTCCTCTTTCTCTGCTCCGTCATGGCGAACGAACCTTCCACCATCGTGCTGCCCCATGGCAAGCGCCTTGACGCAAAGGCCGATCGAGGCTTCTCTCGGGCCCATGCCGTTTCCCAAACCGCTCAGAGCCGTCGTCACCGGGGCCGGCGGCGGCCTAGGCCGTGCGCTGACACTGGACCTAGCCGAACGGGGCGCTTCGTTGATCGTCGCCGACATCGATCCCGTATCAGCCGAGGAGACTGCCGAGCTCGCCCGGCAAAAGGGCGCACAGGCCGAGGTCATCCCCTGCGACGTAACGGACCGAAACGCAGTGTTCGAGCTCTTGGACGAAGCGGAAAGACGGCTCGGCAGCGTGGAGCTCATCGCCAACAACGCAGGGGTGGCCGTCGGCGGCCCCTTCGACGAGATTTCGATCGAAGACTGGCGATGGGCCGTCGAAATCAATCTTTGGGGCGTCGTGTACGGTTGCCAGGCTGCGATTCCCAAAATGAAAGCACGAGGGCGCGGCTACGTGCTCAACGTGGCATCGGCCGCCGGGCTCTTGGCCCCGCCCAGCATGGCTCCCTACAACGTCACCAAAGCCGGCGTGGTGGCGCTCAGTGAGACGCTCTACGCGGAATACAAGAGTGCGGGGATTCACGTGTCGGTCCTCTGTCCGACGTTCTTTCGAACCAAGATCATCGAAGCGGGCCGCGGCGCCACCACACCGAAGGAAGACGCGCAAGTCATGCGCTGGATGGAGCAGTCCAAGGTCCAGGCGCCCCAGGTCGCCAAAGCCGCCATCGACGCGCTGCGTGACCGAAAGCTCTACGTGCAACCCATGCGCGATGGACGCCTCGCCTGGCGTCTGAAGCGCATGGCTCCGCAGCGTTTCTACGACTCCCTCAGCAAAGCGCACCAAAAGTACCTCGAAGGTCACTACAAGACATAAGTGGCCCTGTCCGTCTTACGCTGCTATTTCCCGGCGCGGCTCATGCGCTTCGCCTCGACTTGGCTTTCGGCCCTCGGCCTGCTCCTCCTTGCGCTCGAGGGGGCCCCCGCTCTTGCGCAGGACGACGATCCGGCACTCGATTCCGAGGCCGCCGCGGAGCTGGAGCCGACAGGGGAAACGGACGCGCCGATCATTGCCGAAGAGCCCCACACCCCGGATCGGGATGCCCTCGCACACAATGCCGAGCTTCTCGACGAGCTGCTCACGCGGTCGACGGACCAGACGATCCGGGAGCAAAAGTTCGCCGCTGCGGCAGGCATCACCGGCGGCGCGATCCTGGTCGGTCTCGCCGGCTGGCGCCTCATCGAAAACGAGCCCGACAACCAGTACACGCGCGGCCTCGGCGTGATGTTCATGACACTCGGCATGGGCGACCTCACCACCGGAATCTTTGCCGCCACGCGCATCTCTCACGAGAAGCGCCGGTTGGAGCGCTGGAAGAGAGCCAGAAAAAACGGCATCACCGCGGTCGAGCTCGCCCACTTCGAAGGCGAGCTCCAGGCTGCAGACGAGACCCGTCGCGGCGAACGGCTGCTGGTGCGTTGGAACGGGCTCACGCATGCGATCGGGGGAATCTTGGTGCTCGCGCTGACACCGATTCCCGACAGCATGAGCCAGACCGACCGATTGTCGGGCTACATCATCGGCGGGGTCTTCGCAGCCACCGGCTCCGCGGCCTTCGGTCTTTCGTTTCGCAAGACGCCGAGCGAAAAGGCCCGGGAGGACTACCAGGCGCGCAAAGCGCCGATGCCCGGCCACGAATTCAGTTGGAGGCTCGCCCCGGCGATCTCCCGACGCGGCTTTGGTCTCTCGATGCAGGGCGCGTTTTGACGGGAACCGGCTTGCGCCCCGCCCTGCTCTGCGATTAGGAACCACCCCATGGAGCTCGACCAACTCAAATGCATCGTGACGGGCGGCGCTTCCGGTCTCGGAGAGCACTTCGCCAAGCAACTGCTCGCAGCCGGCGCTCGAGTCGCCGTGGGCGACGTCAATGAAGAAGGCCTGGCGGCCCTGCCCGAGGGCATTCACCGACGCCGTCTCGACGTCGGGGACCCGGAGGACATCGCGCGTTTCGTCGCCTGGGCGGCCGAGCAGATGGACGGGCTGAACTCACTCATCAACAACGCAGGCATCATTCGAGACGGTCTTTGGGTCGGCAAGAGCCGAACGACTGGCGAAATTCGCCGCATGTCACGGGAGGATTGGGACGCCGTGATCGCCATCAACCTCACCGGTGCTTCGTTCATGGTGCAGGAGGTCGTGGCCTACATGATCGAGCACGGAGAGCACGGCGTCATCGTCAACATTTCTTCGGTCGCCCGGCACGGCAATCGTGGTCAAACCAACTACGTCGCAGCCAAAGCGGCCCTTGCTGCCAACACCCGAACCTGGATGAAGGAATTCGCGGCGTATGGCATCCGCGTCGGGGCCGTGGCGCCGGGCGCCATCGAAACTCCGATGACCGCGGGCATGAACCAGAAGGCCCTCGACATGATCAAGGCCGGTATTCCGCTCGGCCGCATGGGCAAGCCCGAAGACATCTGGCGCGCTGTGAAGTTCATCTTCGATTGCGACTACTTCACGGGCGAAACGATCGACGTTCACGGCGGCGCCTCGCTCTAAGGCGGCGCGTCGGTCGCGTCAGCCGAATGCTCGCACGATGACGCGCTGGACGACGTATCCGATCGGCAGCAGTGCGCAGCCGATCGCGTAGGCAGCCCAAAACGACAGCCGGTCCTTCATGAGAAACGGCACGAAGAAAAGTAGCGTGATCGGCAGCGCGACCAGAATGCTCCGCGCCATCTGGAAGACGCTGGCCGCGTCACGGTGCTGGGCATAGGCGAGAGGAAGCGCCAACAGGGTTGCCAATGGCAGCGCGATGATGAAGCCAGCGGTGACCGGATATCGCCGGGAGATCCAAGCCGCGACTCCGATGACGACGGCGGACACGAGCGTGTTCAACACGACCACCGGCATGGCTACTCGGCGGCGACGACCTTTTGCACGGCGTGGAGCAAGCTTTCGCTATACACCCGTCCGGTCAGGTTCTCGCGAGTCAGCGTCGCGATTTGATCCCACGCAGCCCGGTGCTCGGCCGTGTCGACCTCGGTCATGCCGCGGCTGATCAGCGAGTGGTAGGCTTTGTCGTCATCGCGCCGCGCGAGCGTATCGAGCGCCCGGGCAGCCCGCTCACTGGTGTCCAGCAGCACCTTCTGGTCGGCCTCGGAAAGCTCGTCGAACTTCTCCTGTTTGATGATCGAGCCGCCGATGATGATGCTGAAGTTGTCCTTGGCCATGTAGTTGAGACGCGTGTACCACTGCAGGGCCACCGCCGCGATTGCAGACGCGGGCACCGTATCGACCATGCGCGTCTGGAGCCCCGGGTAGACCTCGGGAACCCCGAGCCGCACTGGGTTGGCGCCAATGACCCGAATGAACTCCGCGAAGATGGGATCATCCTTCCAAGCCCAAGGACGGCGGTTCTTCAAATCGGTCGGCTTTGCGAACTCGTCCACGGAGAACAGACGGTTCTTTCCCGCCTCTCCCCATGCGAGGAGCTTGAAGCCAGCCTCCTCGAACATGCTGCTGAAGCGTTCGTTGAGCTGGGTGCGCGCGCGCTCGAGCTGATCGTACTCGGTGATCAGGCCGGGGGTGGAAAGCACGAGCACCGGTCGGACCACCATCCCGAGGCCCGTGGTGGTCACCCCGGCAGCGTCCATTTGGCCTGCGCGCACCTTGCGGATGAAGTCACGCTCGTCGCCCTGGCTGCCGCCCGAATAAAAGCGAAGCTCGACCCGGTTCTGCGTCTCTTTCTTGAGGCTCCGGTTCCAGGCCTGCATGACCTTCATGAAGGCCGAGCCGGCGGGCGCCAACGAGGCGAAGCGAATCACCGTCGCCTTTTCCGCCTGCGCCTTCGGAACCGACGCTGCGCCGGGCACGACGAAGGCGCCCGCAACCACGAGCACCAAGAAAAGATGTTTCCAACGGGTCAAGACGTCACTCACTCACTCAGATCGCTGAAGAAATACTCGATTCGGCCGAGGTAGCGCTCCGCGCGGCGTCGCGCGAGCACGTTGTTGAGGCGAGCTTCGGGGAGCACGTCACCCGCATCGAGCACCTCGTTGAGCAACTCCCGAAACAGCTCGGAGTCACCCACGTTGACGGCGTAGTACCGAGCCATGTTCATTTGGACCATCAGATTCCGCCGTTCGGTCTTCTCGAGCACGTCGTCGAAGAGCTCCTTGGCCCGGTCCATGTTGGGCGGGAACTCGGAGGCGGCGAGCACGGCCATGGTCATCTTGCCGGTCATGAACATGAAGTCGGGGTCGAGCTCGACGGAGCGCCGGAGAATCACCTTGGCCAACGGAAGGTCTGCCACGGTGTCGATGTCTTCCATGCCCATGTTGATGCGCGCGCCGAGAGAGGCACCCGCCCAGAGCAGGATTGCCGCGTCCTCCTTCTCGGTGAACTTGTCATGGAGCCAGGTGTCCAGACTTTCGACCCCGCCCGCGAGGGCGTCGTCGAAGCCTGGAGCCCGGTTGCGGATGAAATGCTTCGACAGCTCCCAGGCTCGCGTATACATGACCAGCGCACGGTCTCGAAGGTGCTCGGCTTTTTCCCATTCGTCCTCGGCGTCGGCAACCTCGACCCGATCCTCGATCCAACCCACGCCGTAGCCGATGTACGCTCCGACCAGCGAGAGCCCAATCACCTCGTTATCCGGCACGATCCGGAGCAGACCTTCGAGCTGGACGATGCTTGCCGGAAACGACTGTCCGACGAGCTCGTAGTCCCAGTGCTGCTCGACTCCCGGGGCGGCCCGGCCGAAGAGCTCGGCGGTGGAGTCGGCCGCGAGCTTCGCCGTATCACACCCTGAAACGATGAGTAGCAGCCCGACGAGCGCACCCGCACCCAAACCTCTACAACGGGGCATGACGGCGAAGTGAAGCGGAAAGGCTCTCTCAA
>DATIUW010000068.1:0-4216 GCA_035466435.1 Polyangiales bacterium
AAAGGCGCTCGCTCCGAAGACCGTCGAATCGAAGCGAAGCGTCAACACCGCGTCTTTGCCGTCCATGTCGGCGCCCGGCGGATCGTCGGGCGGCACGGGCGGCGGCGGCGCGCACCCCGAAGCCACCGCCGTGTTCACCTGGTTGGTGAGAAGCGTGCTCATCCCCATGAGCGTCAAGGACTGCCCGGAGAGGTCGCCGAGGTCCAACGCGGTCCCCGCGTCATCGGCGCCAAATAGTGCCGGAAACATTTCAACCGGAGGCAAGCTGGTTACGCCCGCGCCCACTCCCGGCGCAAACGGGGGGTCGCCGTATTGAAGGCCGACGGGATCGGGGCCGTTGAACACCGCCGAATCGGTGATGTTCATGACCACGTGCAGCGCATCGGGCCGGAAGCAAGGATAGCCGATATCCGCATCGGGCCCCTCCGGGCACGATCCACGATTGGGCACTGCATCACCAAGGCCGAACCCGCTTGCGATCGAATAGAGCGCCTGCGTAGCGGCGGAGCCCACGCTGGTGTTTGCCACGGTGTTTAGCGTGCTCACGGCCGTCTGCACCAGAGCCTCGTCGTCCGTCAGATCCAAGATGTGATGATAAGGCGCTTGGCTGTACGGAATCGCGAGCGGGTCCAACGCGTACTCGCGATAGAGCCCGAGGCCGAAGCGCGTGTCCTCGAACTGGGCCCGCACGTCGGCGATGATGTTCAGGATCTCAGCCTGGAGCACCGCGATCTCTTCGGCGAGCGTCGGGGTTGCATCGATCAAGAAGTACACGTCGATCTGTGGGATGTCCGCAGTCGTGGTTGCGATCGATCGGCGAACGACCTCTAGAGCGCCCGTGGGATCGTAGAACAACGTCTGGTAGAGCCCGTCGTTCGTCGGATCGCCATCACAGGAGATCCAATCGGGCGTGCCGGGGCAGTCATCGGCGTCGTCGGGCACACCGTCCCCATCGCCGTCGGGCATCGTGCTCACACGATCGATCACGAGAGAATTCGCCACCCCGGAGTAGCGAAGCCCGGCGGAGTTCTCGGGGGTGAGATCGGCGGCCACGGGGAAGTCCTCGCTCAGCGAGCAGTCGGGACGATCTTCCGAGCACTTGGTCGGCGGCTCGATGACGGCGCTTTCGCGGTCGCCTGCGGGGCTTGGTCCGCAGGCCGCGACGAACGCGAACGTCGCGCAAAGCGATACCCAGTGGGCCGTCTTCGCTATCGATATCATTGTGAAATTTCTCACAGTCGGGGGATGGTTACCGTACCGCATCTTTGGCCTTTGCGTAAGGTCTACTGCGTCGATCCGGTCACGCAGGCCGGCGCATCAGGCGGCGCGCCATCGACTCGGCTCGATGCGCAGACCGTGCGCTCGGGGCAGCTACGCGAATCCACACAGGAACCACCAGGGACCACACACTCCGGTCGCTCGTCGCCCCAAAGGTCCCTGCATTCGAAGCCTTCGGCGCAATCGACCGTCGATGCGCAAGGCCCGAACCTTCCGCACACCGCGCGCGTGCCCTGAACAGTTGGCTCGCATACCGGTTCGAGCGGGTCGCTGCATTGTGAGTTGTCACACGAAACGGCGTCTGGCTCGTTGGGCGTCAACGAAGGCATGCACTCCTTGCGACCGTCACCGTCCGCGTCGCCGCATGGAACACCCAGCGTCAAACAGTCGACATCATCGGCACAGGGCCGGCCGATGCGACGGCAAAAGCGTTGATCGGGACTCGGGAAGAAACAGGTGAATCCATGCGGGCAATTCAACTCGGCTCCGCATGGCGCTCGCCGGTCGACGCATTCCCCTTCCTCGCATGCGAAGCCGGGCACACAGTCGTTGGAGTCGTCGCATCCGGGCTCGACTCTGAGACAGCGACCGATCACCGGTTCGCAGGCGTAGTCGGGGTCACCACAGTCCTCGTCGTTTTCGCATGCGCCACCGCCGGCAACGAAGCAGCGGAAGAGGTCCTCGCAGCCCGTCGGCAGACAAATTTCGCCGGCCGGGCATGGGTTTTGGGCGTCGCAGAGCAGCTCGGGGTCTGGACACGCGGGACAGAGGGCGCTCGTGTCGCACCATGGGCCGCCGCCGTCGGGCAGGCCGCCGTCGGGCGTCGTGCCGCCGTCAACCGAGCCGTCGAGGTCGACACCACCATCGAGATCGACCGCTGCATCGCGTCCCGCATCGGCGGGAAACGCCGCAGGATCGGCTCCGCCGCAGCCCACCGCGCTTGCGGCGACCAGGCAAACGTAAGCAAAGAATCGCATGACCGGGAAGCAGACGATGGAGGCCGTCTGACGGTCTATGGTAGCGTTTCAGCCGCGTACCCGCACCCCGGCGATGTGGCAGCTTGACCAACGAGACGTCCGCCCCAAGCTTCGTTCATGTCGTCGGTGGAAAGCGCGTTGATCTCGATAGAACGGGCCTGTGGAAGCGGCTCCGTGATTCGGGATCCGAGCGTCCTCGAGAGCTACGCGCACGACGAAAGCGAAGCGCAGCCCTGCATGCCTGAGGCAGTGGTGCGCGTCTCGAGCACGGCAGAGGTCTCGGCCGTCATGAAGGCCGCGTACGAGCACGAGATCCCGGTGACAGCGCGTGGCGGTGGCACCGGCCGTGTTGGCGGCGCGGTCCCGGCGCCTGGCGGCATCGTCCTTTCCTTCGAAAAGATGAACGCGATCAAGGGCATCGACAAGAGCGAGATGACCACGCACGTGCAGCCCGGCGTCATCACCGGAGAGCTGAAGCGGGCCACCGAGGAAGAGCTGCTGTTCTACCCACCCGACCCCAATTCGCGCGATTCTTGCGCGATTGGTGGCAATCTCGCCGCCAATGCCGGCGGTCCGCGCGCCTTCAAGTACGGCGTCACCCGAGAATACGTCATGGGCATGGAGGTCGTGCTCGCGGACGGGACCATCCTCAAGCTCGGACGCGAGACCAGGAAAGGCGTGACCGGTTATGACCTGACCGCGCTGATGGTCGGAAGCGAGGGCACGCTCGGAATCGTGACCGAAGCCACCCTGCGACTCATTCCAAAGCCCCAATCCACGGTGACGGCGCTCGCCTGCTTCTCGAGCCTGGACGAGGTCGCCCCGGTGGTATCCACGCTCCTCGCGCAAGGCCAGCTCCCCTCATGCATCGAGCTTCTCGACGAAGAAGCCATTCGGATCGTGAGACCGGAGGCGGGGCTCACGATTCCCCAAGAGACGAAGGCGATCTTGCTGATCGAGCTCGACGGCGACGAGGCCAAGCTCGAAGCGGAGCTCGAGCGAACGGGAAACATCCTATTCGATCTCGACGCGCTCGAGGTGCTGGTGGCGCAAAGCAGCGGCGAGCGGGAACGCTTGTGGGCATCGCGCCGTGAGCTCAGCTACAGCTTGAAGCGGCAGGCCAAGAACAAGCTCTCTGAAGACATCGTCGTGCCCCGCACCAAGATCGCCGATCTGCTCGGCTACTGCGCCCAGCTCGCCGATCAACACCACCTCGTGATCCCAACCTACGGTCATGCCGGCGACGGGAATCTGCACGTGAACTTCCTGTGGAACGACCCGGATGAAAAGGCGCGGGTCGACGCGGCCGTAGAGGCCCTGTTCAAGCGGGTGGTCGACTTGCGCGGCACCTTGAGCGGAGAGCATGGCATCGGTCTGATGAAAGCGCCGTACTTGCCGATGGAGCAGTCTGCGGAGCTGATTCAGCTTCAAAGACGCATCAAGGACGTCTTCGACCCCAAGCACATCCTCAACCCAGGCAAGATCTTTCCCGCGGACGCAAAACGCTTCCACGGCTCCTGCTGAAACCTCGAACCCCCGAACCCAGTGGCAGGGTCAGCGACAGCGATCCCCGGAGAACGGGTCGCGACGGACGCAAGCACGGGCTCGGAAAAACACGACACGGGGTTCCACGGAACGGGGCGGGTTGCAAAGGTGACCCGATGCACTTGTGGGCTTGGGTCACGCAACCCGCCCCTCGGGCGGCGCGCCAATCGGAGTTGGTTGCATGCATGCCGATTGGCACTTCGCACGTCCGCTCCACCCCATGTCGCGTTTTTCCGAGCCCTCCGTGCGTCGACTTCCACGCAAGACGACGGGTGAGCACACGCGACCCGCGGTCCATCGGCAGACGGGTTCCGTCGTAGCGGTCGACGTACGCAGGGGCTTGGCGGAACACGACACGGGGATGTGTCGAACGGCTCGGCATGCATGCAACCAACTCCGATTGGCGCGCCGCCCGA
>DATIUW010000069.1:0-55609 GCA_035466435.1 Polyangiales bacterium
TCGGTCGCGGTGGCCACGCCGATGTCGTAGTACCTCTTGTAGACGATCTCGTGGGCGCTCTCGTCGACCGCGCTGTTGAGCACGGGATGCCTCCGAAGCGCGTCGGTGACGGCCTTGACGATGAAAGGCAAGTACGTGAGCCGGAGGCCGCGTCTCGCAGCCTCTTCGGACAAACGCTCTTTGAGGTCGACGAGACGCGAGGCCTCACACTCCTCGACGAACGTGAAATGCGCGGCCGTGGTCTTCGCAAGATGCATGCGCTCGGCGATTTTGCGTCGGATCCCCACGATGGGCTCTCGATCTTCGAGGGGGACGTGAGGCCGGTCCTCCGCCATTTCTCCTCGGAGCGCAGCCCGAACGTCATCTCGGGTCACGCGTCCTCCTTCACCGGTCGGGCGGACGCGTCGGATGTCGACGCCGAGGTCCTTCGCAAGACGCCGTGTCGCCGGGGTGGCCAGGGGTTTCGACTCGAAGTAGTCGAACAGGGCCGCGCCCGGTAGCCGATCCTGAATGTCGCCGACCGCGCTCGCAGGCGGTCCGGACGAGCGCTCCGGCGCGCCCTCGTGCGAGCCCGCCTGAGAATCGAGCGTGACGATCACCTGGCCTACCTTGGCCACGCTGCCCGCCTCGAAATGCACCTGCTCGACGAGCGCATCGCAGGGCGCGCCAATCGTGACCGTGGCTTTGTCGGTCATGACCTCGACCATGGGATCGTCCTCTCGAACCACGTCGCCCGCCTCGACGAACCATTCGAGGATCTCGCCCTGTGTGACCCCCTCACCGATGTCTGGAAGCTTGAGCTCGAGCCGCGCCATCAGTACCTCGCGGTCTCGACTAGGGCGGGGACGATCCGGTGTGCGAGTGGGAGGTACTCCCGCTCATGGGTCGAGGGGAACGGCGTGTCCCAACCGGTGACGCGAAGCGGCGGCGCTTCGAGATGAAGAAACGCCCTCTCGGTCAGTAGCGCGACCAGCTCGCTTCCGAAACCGCAAGTGCGCGGCGCCTCGTGAACGATCACGAAACGCCCGGTCTTTTCGACGCTCGACACGAGTGTGTCGACGTCCACGGGCCAAAGGGTTCGCAGGTCGATCACCTCGACGTCGACTCCTTGGCTCGCGGCTTTCTCGGCTGCGGAGAACGCCTCGTAGAGCATTGCGCCCCAGGCAATACAGGTGACCTGCTCACCGGCGCGAACCACCTTGGCTCGTCCTAGGGGCACCGAATACGGCTCGTCCGGCACATCCATCTCGACCGCGCGATACACGCGCTTCGGCTCGAAGAAAATCACCGGATCTTCATCGCGAATGGCCTCGAGCAGCAAGCCCTTCGCATCGTATGGATTCGACGGACAGACGACTTTGAGGCCGGGCGTGTGAATGAAAAACGCTTCGGGTGACTGAGAATGGTACTGCCCGCCTCGGATGCCTCCTCCACAGGGGGTTCGCACCACCATCGGGACGTGGAGCTCTCCTGCCGTGCGATAGCGATACTTTGCCGCCTCGTTTACTAGCTGATCGAAGCCCGGATAGATGAAGTCGGCGAACTGAATCTCGGAAACGGGTCGTAGGCCGTGAAGCGCCATTCCAATTGCCGTGCCGATGATTCCCGTCTCGGAGAGAGGCGTATCGAGAACGCGGTCGGCGCCAAACTCTTCCTGCAGGCCCTGGGTCACACGGAAGACGCCTCCGAGCTTCCCGATGTCCTCGCCGAGCAGCATGACGTCGTCGTCCATCCGCATCGCCTCGCGAAGCCCGCTTCGGATCGCCTGGACGAGATTCATCGAGGTCACCGTTCGTGCTCCTCGGTTTCGGCGCGGGGACCTTCGAGGCATTGCGCTCGTTGTTCGCGGAGATGCCAAGGCAGCTCGGCGTAGACGTCGGTAAACGAGTCCCCGAGGTCGGCCGCAGGCTTTTCTTCGGCACGCCGTACGCAATCGCGAACCTCTGACTCGCAGACAGCTCGCCAATCTTCATCCATCGATTCGTTCCATGCCTCACGCTGCTCGATGTGTGTGCGAAGCCTTTGGACGGGATCGCCCGTGCGCCAGCGTTCCACTTCGTCGTCCCCTCGGTAGGCACGTGGATCATCGGACGTCGAATGTCCCCCGAGCCGGTAGGTCACGAGCTCGACGAAGGTGGGGCCGCCTCCTTCGGTGGCGCGTCGAACCGCTTCACGGACGGATTTCCACACCGCCAGCACGTCATTGCCATCGACCCGAAGCGCGGGCACCCCATATGCGGCACCCTTCTCCGACAGCGAACGTACGGCCGTTTGACGCTCTGTGGGTAGGCTGATCGCGTATCCGTTGTTTCGGCAAAGGAACAGAACTGGCGCCTGGTACACGCCGGCGAAGTTCATCGCGGCGTGAAAGTCGTTCGAGCTGGTGGCGCCATCTCCGAAAAACACTGCGACGCACTCGTCGAGGCCGCGCTTTTTGGCAGCCATGGCCATGCCCACGGCGTGGGGGATTTGCGTACCGATGGGCGCACTGACCGCGAGGTAGTGATGCTCGCGGCTGAACGTGTGGTCCGGCATCTGCCGGCCGCGCGCGGGGTCGCCGGCATTGCCGTACATGTGGTCGATGTATCGTTGGAGCGGATAACCGCGCCATAAGAGCGCGCCGACCTCGCGGTAGCAGGGGACGATCCAATCTTGATTCCGAAGCGCCGCCGCGGCGCCGATGATCGCCGCTTCCTCTCCCATCGAGCCGACGTGAAACGCGATGCGTCCTTGGCGCTGTAGCCGCTCCAGCCTGTCGTCGACGACGCGGGTTCGGACCATCGCTTTGAAGAGGCTGACTAGCTGGTCGATCGACAAGCCTGGGTCGAGGCTCGGGTCGAGGGTTCCATCCGCGCGAATGATGTGCATCGGCCCCTTCAGGTCAGGACTGCCAACTTTCGTTTCTTGCCGTACCGGTCCATCTCAGGAGAGGGGCGCCCCGGCGCTGGTGAGGCAAGCGCCTCCGAAAGAAACGCCTCGGCCGCACGGTAGCTCGAACGAACCAGCGGTCCCGATGCGACGAACCGGAATCCCATCTCGAGCCCGGCTTGCTCGTATTCGGCAAACTCCGCAGGGTCGACGTATCGCGTGACGACGGCGTGACGCTTGGTGGGCCGCAGATACTGCCCGATGGTGAGCACGTCGACGTCGGCGTCGCGCAGACGTTGCATGGCTTGCAGCACCTCCGCTTGGCTCTCGCCCAAGCCCACCATCAACGACGACTTGGTGATCGCCGCGCCGAGCTCTTTGGCCGCGACCAGTACCTCCACGGAGCGATCCCAGGAGCAGCGCGCGTCTCGAATGGAGCGCTGTAGCCGCGGGACCACCTCTACGTTGTGCGCAAACACGTCGGGTTGCCCATCGCGCACCACGGTTTGGACGTCGGCTCGCTCCCCGCGAAAATCGCCTACCAGCGTTTCGACGCGAAGCCCCGGCGTGTGATGCTTGATCCGTTGAACGGTGCGCGCGACGTGCGCGGCGCCGCCGTCGGCGAGGTCATCGCGGTCCACCATGGTCAGGACCACGTAGGCGAGGCCCATCTCGGCGAGGGCCAGCGCGGTGTTCTCCGGCTCGTCCGGATCCACCACGCCGCCCGGCTTTCCCGTATTCACCGAGCAGAATCGACAACCCCGGGTACAGGTCTCCCCGAGGATCATCACCGTTGCGGTGCCCTGCCCCCAGCACTCGAATATGTTCGGACAGCGGGCTTCCTCACAGACCGTGTGTAGACCGCGGCTGCGGAACCGGGACTTCAAACTCTGGAACTCGTCGTGCTGCGGTCCTGCGGGGAGTCGCACGCGAAGCCAATCGGGTTTGCGAGCCGGTGAGGTCATGAGTGCTCCAGCCCGGCGCGCAGGGGTCTGCCTCCCCACTATCAAACGCGCCTAACACTTCGAATTGTGGTGGTTTCCGGGGTTTGGCGCAATGCCTTTGAAAATCCGCCCACCCCGGGCGCAATATTTTCGCGAAATCTCTTTACGCCGCAAGCGCGCGCCCCATACTTCCCGAGCGCTACGCTTCATTTTCCCGTTAGGAGCATCTCGATGGACGAGGAGAGGCGGCCCAGGCGGGCCGGGCCGATAGAGAGACCGGGAGCCGTTGGAGGCAAGAGGGATCTGAATCGACGCCGACGCGTCCAGGACCTGATCGAGGCGGGCCTTTCGCTCTTCCTTGCACGGGGCGTCGAGGCGGTGACGATCGACGAGGTCGCTCGACAAGCCGGCATGGCGAAAGGCAATTTCTATCGCTATTTCAGGGACAAACCCGATTTAGTGGAAGCGGTCGTCGACCCGGTGGCGCAGGCGACCCGATCTGCCATCGATGAGTGCCACCGGCGCCTCCGTGACGCCAACGGACGCGACGAGGCGATCGCGGCGTACGCGCAGCTCGGAAACCGGCTGGCCGGCACGCTCGCGACCTATCCCGATGCAATGTGCCTCTACCTTCAAGAGCGCCGGGCGCCGGCCACCCCCGCCCGCCAGGCGATCTCCGATCTGGCTCGTGATCTCGACGAGCGTGCCATCGCCCTGAGTCAGGCCGCGGTGGACCGGAGCTTCGTGGCCGTATCCGACCCGAGGGTCAGCGCGCTTGCGGTATTGGGAGCCGTCGAGGCCTTGGCCCTTGCGGCGGTGCGAAACCAGATCCAAATCAACCCCGTGGAAACCACCAAACGCCTCATCTCCATCGTGCTGGAGGGGCTCCGAAGCTGACGAGCCGAGCTGGGCTAAACATTTGTCCAGCTTGAAACTACCGCTTCGGCAGCTTCTTCTTCACAATTGGGCGGCTATGGCGCGGAGGCTGATGGGGACCGCGGTGCTGGCGTTGGCAGCACTGCCGGGAGTCGCGTACGCGGCTAGCGAACAAGGGGGTGGTGCAGGCTCAGCAGGAGAGCTCGGCACCGTCGTGTTGCTCGTCGTGGTGATCGGCGTGGCGTACGTGCTCGCCCACAACGTCGTCGAGCGACTTCAGCGTCGCTTCCTAGTCGTGAGCGGCGCGGAATACCTTTTGCTCGGCGTGCTGCTCGGGCCCACGTTCCCCGCGATCGGCGCCTTCGACAATCTGACCGGTCTGCTTCCGATCATCGCGCTTGCCGCGGGCTGGGTCGGGCTGCTGCGCGGAACCGACTTCGACTTCACCAGCCTACAGAAGCTCGACCCCGCAACTTGGCGGATCGTATTCCTTCATCATTTGCTCCCGGGCGCCGCGGTGGGGTTTGGCGCGTACTACTTCTTCACCGCCTCCGGCTACGTCGAGACCACCGCACGAACGGCGGCGCTCAGCGCTTCGGCGCTCGCATGCTTTGCTGCCGCAGACTCGGCAGAGCCCTTCGATCTTCTAGCCAGACGCTACGAGATCAGCGGGCGGTTGGCGCCCTTACTGAGAAACGGAACGCGCCTCGGAGACATCGCCGTCATCTTGGCCTTCGGCCTGATCTTCTGTGTGTTCCACGAGAACGACCCTGCGGCCCGAGTCTACTCCCCGGCGCTCTGGGCCTGGGTCACGGTGCTACTCGGCGGAGCGCTCGGCTTTCTCTTTTCGCTCTTCCTGGCAGGCGACGAGTCGGACAATTCGCGGTTCCTCGCGCTGGTGGGAATCATCGCATTTGCATCGGGCGGCGCCTTCTTCCTCCAGCTTTCGCCGCTTGCGGTGAACCTGGCGATGGGCTTCGTTCTGGTGAATTTCGCGCGCGGCGGACAGCTTCTACACACGACCCTCGAGTCGACCGAACGGCCGATGGCGATCGTCTTGCTGATCTTTGCGGGCGCCTTGTGGACCCCCACCCCGCTTTGGCCGACGTTGATCGCCCTCGGCGGCTTCCTCGTCGCGCGGACCGTCGCCAAGTGGATTGCGAGCATCGTCGCCGCGTGGGGCACGACTCTTCGCAAAGATTTGTTCAGGGGGCTCTTGGCGCACGGCGACGTGACTCTGGCCATGGCAGTGTCCTTCCGACTCGTCTACAAAGGCGGGGCGGCCGACATTGCGTACTCGGTCGTCTTGGGCTCGGTCATCCTGAACGACCTTCTCGCTCCGCGATTGCTGAGAGGCCTGCTCGCCGACGAGGGCGGCATTCAACGCGAGCTGAACGAGACCGACTCTCGTACGTCGATCGAGGTCAAAGGTTAGATGAACATCGTCATCATAGGTTTGGGAGAGGTGGGGCGCCATCTGTTGAGCGTGCTCGACAAGGAGGGCCACGACATCGTGGCCATCGATACGAGCGCCAAGGCAGTGCAAAACGCGGAGGAGAATTTCGACGTGGCCTCGATGGTCGGCTATGGCGCGAGCGAGACGCTGCTCAAGGTCGCGGGGGTGGCGAGGGCCGATCTGGTCGCAGCAGTGACCAACCACGACGAGATGAACCTGATCGCCGCGCTCGCTTCGAAGCAGCTCGGGGCAAAGCACGTGGTCGCACGAGTTCAGGGCACGGCTTGGTCGGAGTGGACCGAAGGGATTCGGTATGGGCTGCTCGGCGTGGACGTGGTCATCAACCCCCGCGTGCTCGTCGCCCAAGAGCTCAGCCGGATTGCGCGATCGTACGGCGCATCCGACGTGGTCGACCTAGCGCAAGACCGCGTCGAGCTCGTGCAGATCGACCTCGAGGAGTCCCGCGTGTTGAACAAGCCGCTGTCCTCTCTCGAGCTGCCGCCCCACACCTTGGTGAGCGCCGTGGTCCGAGACGGAGAGCTCTTCGTGCCCGGAGGCGCCGACGTTTTGGTCAAAGGCGATCGCGTCTATCTGATAGGCCGGCCCGAAGGCGTGCTGGCCGCCGAGCGGCTTTTCAGCAAGGAACGCGAAGCGCGGCGCGTGTGCATCGTGGGCGGTGGCGTGGTCGGAAAGGCGCTCGCCCGAGAGCTTCTTCAACAAGGAGCCACCGTCTTGTTGATCGAGAGCGATCTCCAGACGGCCGAAGAGATCAGCGCGGAGTTCCAGGCGGTCGAGGTCGTCCACGGAGACGGTACCGACGGTGCCCTGCTCGAAGAGCAAGAGGTGGGGACATACGACTTGTTCGCAGCGGTCACGCGGCAGGACGAGATCAATCTGATGGCCGCCCTGCTCGCACAGCGCGCCGGCTGCAAACGGACGGCGACCATCGTTCAGCGCGCCGACTATGCGTCGATCTACCGCCAACTCGGTGTCGACATCGTCTTGTCGCCGCGGACCGTCGCATCCGATCAGATCTTGCGGTTTTCGCGCGGTGGCGGTCTACACAGCCTCACGGTCCTCGAGGACGGACAGGCCGAGGTGGTCGAGCTGACCGCGAGCCCCAAGTGCCGGGCCGTCAACAAGCCGTTGCACCGGATGAATCTGCCGCGAGGCTCCCTGCTGGCGGCCATCGTTCACGGTGACGACGTGATCATTCCCCGTGGCAAGGACGTGGTACATCCGGGTGATCGGGTCATTCTCATGACCACCAAGGACGCGCGCGCCACCGTCGAACGGCTCTTTCGACCGAGGGGTGAGTGAGCTCGAAGTCCAGAGACTTCCGCGGCGTGATTCGACCGGTAGGCGCCGTCGTGCTGGGAATCGGCGTGATGATGGCGCTGTGCGCCGGCGTCGGAATGTTGTGGGATCGCTTCGCGCCGGACTCGGTGCGCCCACAGGGCGGCGCCGGGGCGCTCGCGCTGTCCGCCATCATCGTCTCGGCAATCGGCATGACCGCATTCCTCTACGGCAAGCGATTCGTCTCCGAGCGAATTTCGCGACGTGAAGCACTGCTCGCGGTCAGCTTGATCTGGCTGTCAGCAGGCGCGTGTGGGGCCCTTCCTTTCGTTTTGGGGGCCGACATGCCCGTCGCCGATTCGTTTTTCGAGGCGGTGAGCGGCCTGACCACCACCGGCGCAACGGTCGTCACGGACATCGAGGGACGACTGTCGCGGCCTCTTCTGCTCTGGCGATCGTTGATTCAGTGGCTCGGCGGAATGGGCATCGTCGTCCTGTTCGTCGCAGTTTTTCCCAACCTGGGAGCCGGGGGTAAGCACCTCTTTCGCGGAGAGGTTCCGGGCATCTCCGCCGAAGGATTGCGCCCACGCATCGCGGAAACGTCGTTCACGCTCTGGAAGCTCTATGCGGCACTGACGTTGATCGAGATCGCGCTGCTCAAGCTTCTCGGTCTCGACCTATTCGATGCCGTTTGCCATGCGTTCACCACGATGTCGACGGGCGGTTTTTCCACGCTGGACAGCTCGATCGGCGGATTCAACCGTCCGGCGGTCGAGTACGTGGTGGCCTGCTTCATGCTCATCGGAAGCGTCAACTACGGTCTCTATTACGGCTTGCTGCGCACGGGAAGTTGGAAGCATCTAGTGCGCAACATCGAGTTCCGGTCGTACGTCGCCATCGTGCTCGTCTCGGTGCTCCTGCTGACGCTCCTCAACCTCGAGGTGCATCACGAGCTGTTGACCTCGTTTCGTTACTCGTTCTTCATGGTCGCCACGACGATTTCGTCGACCGGATACGGGACGGACGATTACACCGCCTATGGCTCTGCGGCGCTCACCATCGTGATCCTGCTCATGTTCGTCGGCGGGTGCTCTGGGTCGACTGCCGGCGGAATCAAGGTCGAGCGCGCCGTGCTGATGGGCAAGCAAGCGGTGGCTCAGATTCAAAAGAGCTTCCGGCCTGCCACCGTCCAGCTCGTCCGAATGGGTAAGACCACCATCAGCAGTCAGGTCCTGGCGGACGTTGCGTCGTTCTTTCTCATCTACATGGGCTGCATCGCCTTCGGGCTGCTGTACGTGACGCTGGTCGAAGGCGTTCCGGTGCCGACGGCTTTCGGCGCCATGCTGACTTGCCTGTCGAACATGGGCCCCGCGCCATTCCACGTGGGCGCGGACAACTTCGCGGATTACTCGGGGGTCAGCAAATTGTTCTTCGCGCTTGCGATGCTGCTCGGTCGGCTCGAGTTCTTCACGTTGTTCGCGCTGGTCCTACCGGGTTTCTGGAGGCGTTGATGACCGGGTCGTACAGCATGCCGCCTCCGGGCGAGGAGACCCACGCGCGACGACAGATCGCCGTCATCGTGCTGCTGCTTTTCGGCATGGTGGCGCTCTATCAATTCGAGCAATTCACCAAGAACGACTTCGACCCGACCGGCATGCTCGCCCTCGGGTTCGTGGTGTTGGCCAGCTACACGATCGGTGGACTGGTCAGCCAGATACGACTCCCTCACATCACCGGCTATCTGATCGCGGGGCTCGTATTCGGGCCGTCCCTGGCAAAGGCTTTGTCCGGGCTCGGTCTGCCTCCGCCATTCGACAAGGGAATTCTGAACGACGAGGTCATCGAGCAGCTCAGTCTGTTCGACACGCTGGCGGTCGCGCTGATCGCGATCACCGCGGGCGGCGAGCTGAAGCTCGAGGGCCTCCGAAAAGGCCTGCGTGTCATCAGCTCCGTGCTGGCGGCACAGATCGTTTCCATCGGTGTGTTGATCACGGGTCTGATGTGGCTGATCTCGGGAGTCGTTCCGTTCATCGCCCTCCCGGGACTGGAAGGGCTTCCGATGGCAGCAGCGCTCGCCGTGGGCGCGATGGTGGCATCCGTATCGCTCGCCACCTCCCCCGCCGCGACGATCGCGGTCATCATGGAGTCCCGCGCCAACGGGCCCATGACCCGGAACGTCCTTTCCGTCGTGGTGCTCAAGGACGTGGTGGTGGTCATGGCTTTTGCCGTGGCCCAAGTATTCGTCGCTCGGGAAATCGGTGTCACCGCGATGGAAGGCGGGATCGGCGCCTACCTGGTGCGACACATCCTGGTTTCAATCATCTTCGGCGCCGTGGTCGTCGGCGGATCGATGGCGCTCTACATCCGCTTCGTCAATCAAGAGCTGCTGATCTTCGTCGTCGGCGTGGTCTATCTCGTCGCCTTCATCACAAGTCAGCTAGGTTGGGATCCGGTGCTCGTCTTCCTCGCGGCGGGCTTCGGAGTCTCGAACTTCTCCAAGACCGGACATCGTCTCATCGAAACGGTCGAGCGATTGTCGCTCCCGGTGTATGTCGTCTTCTTCACGCTCGCGGGGGCCAAGCTGCACTTGGACCAGCTTCGGCAGGTCGCCCTGTTCGCGGTGGCATTGGTGAGCATCCGCGCCTTCGCGATCTACGGGGGCACCAACCTCGGCGCTCGTCTCGGCAAAGCCGACGAAGCGACGCGAACGTTCGGGTGGATGGGATTCGTCTCCCAGGCCGGCGTCTCGATTCTGCTGGCCGCGATCGTGGGGAACACCTTCGGTGAGCTCGGCCGCTCCATCGAAACGCTCATCATCGGCGGGGTTGCGATCAACGAGCTGGTGGGCCCCGTCCTGTTCAAGGTCGGTCTGAGCCTGGCGGGCGAGACGAGCTCGAGCCGCAAATCGGTCAGCCCGGCTCATCACCTGTCGGTGAAGCCCCCGGCTCTTCGTCCCGAGGCAGAAGGCGGCCCACCGAAAAAGCTCGAGCCCTGGCCCGAGCACGTGGGCGAAAAGGACCTCTGGGGCGAGCCGCTGCGGACCGAGAGCGACGAGCTCAACACGCGCATGCAAGACCTCGCAGGAGAGCTTCAAAGCATCGTGCGCGAAGTATCGACGGGACCCCTTCGAGAGTTTCAGGTCGAATCGAGCAAATACCTGCGTGACCTGCGCCGAGAATTCCTACGCCAACACCGAAGGCTGACCGTCCAGGCCCGCTCCGAAGATCAAGCCGACCGGGACGAGCTCCTCACGATGCTGCGGTCGGCGCAGTCCGAGCTCGCCGCACACTGGCGCGGAATCGTGCTCGGCCGATCGGTGACGCTCTCGAAGCATACGTGGACTCCGGAAACCCTTCTCAGCAGCGTCGATGCGATCGTCGAGGACTTGCCGGAGATCGTCGATGCGCCGTACGAAGACCTTTCGTACCAGAGTCAGGAAGGTGACTCCGTCTGGAAGACACTCAGGCGTCAGTTCCTGCGCCTTCAGCGCGGCTGGCGCAAAACCTTCGGTCAGTCCCCACCGACCCGCGAGGTTCGACTCAGAGCTTTGGGCCGCTTCCACTTATCGTTCGATGCCCCGGCCAGGCTCGAGGGACTCGCGGCGTTGTTCGTCGAAGCCGACCGTCATCTGGCAGCTCGCACCCGCAGCTTGTTCGATGGCGTCATAGCGGGCTACGAGGACGTCGTCGACATTTGTGCCGATCCCGAGGCGGATCTGGAGCGACAGCTCGTGCAGCTACGCAATGACGTGGAAGAGGAGCTCGCGTTGGCGCTCGACGAGGTGCTTCGGATCACCAGCGAAGGAACGCAGCGTGCGGCGAGCGCACTGGCTACTGGCTTCGTTCGCATGAAAGAAGACCTTCCGACGTTCGGCACGCTCGACCTTCCCGCAAGCGAGCGTCGAACCAGCCGCCGGTTCGCGACGCGCATGCGGGCCATGGAGACCCTGACCAAGGACGTGTCCAATCTTCGAAGGGCGAGCTCGGCGGAATACTCGTCGCTGGCCATGGAGCTGGAGCTGTTGGGGCTGGAGGCCCGCGTCAAAGACAACGTGGCCGAGTACGTGCTCAGGCTGATCAACACGGTGAAACGGCGGGCCATATCCCAGGTGGAGCGCGTGAGCGACACGCTCGAAACGGCTCTCGCGGAGCTCAACGTCCAACTCGAAAGCGACTATTCCGGCGACGAGCTGGCCGCCGCGCTTCGCAAAGCCACCGAGGCCACCAGCAAGATCAGCGGTGAGGCGGCTCGCGTCACCAACGAGCTCTATCAAGATCTGAGTGACGACACGAAGATCGCCCCCTTGCTCGACGCGCTGGTGGACGCCTGCCGCTCCCTCACGCCGCGTTACCGAGTGACCGTAGGACAGCGGCAAACCGGCGAATGGCGACTTCCAAGCGCATTGCCCGAAGTCGAGATCCCGTTTCGAGAGGTCGTGCTGACTTATATCGACAGCCAAGTAGCACCGAAGCTTCTCGCCAGCCGGCGGGAGCTCGCCGAACGCGTGCAGCCGTTGGCGAATCTACTGCAGGAGCTGGAGCGCGTCGTGGCATTCAACGTCGAGCTCGCGACCGCCGAGCTCGAGGTCGTGCACGACGAAGTGATCCCCGAAGAAATGCACACGCTCTTGCGGGAAATGGTCTACGGGCAGCTCGAGCGAAGCTACAACTCACTCGAAGAGATTCGGATCGAGTCCAAGCGTTGGCCTGATGTCGTGCAGAGCGAAATGCACGAGGCGGCATTTGGTACGCTGGAAGCCCTTCGCTTGCAGCTAGCCGAGGGCGAGTTCAGCAAGTCTCGACTCGATGCGATGCGACGCGCCGCGAGCGGGCTTCGCATGATCGAAAAGGCCGAGAAGCCCCCGCGGGTCAAGCGCCTCAAAACGCAGATCCGCAATGGGCTGCGCGCGCTGTTCGGCGAGGAGAGGCTCGAACGGTGGAGCGAGCGCATCGGCCTGGCGGGCGCGGTGCCCACCGAGCAGCTGACCGCCGGCGCCTTCGCAGCACCCGAAGTCTCGGCCGATCTGCCGCTGGTCTATCGGCGGCTGTTTGCGGCAGACACCATGGAGGCTGGTGACGTGCTCACCGGCCGCGATGAAGAAATCCGGCGCGCCGAAGCCGTTCTGTCGAGCGAGGTGAAGGGGCGCTTGCGCTCCGTCGCGCTGGTCGGTGTCGACGGTGTCGGAAAGGCAGCCGTCTCGAGCGCCATCGTGCGGTCGCGGAAATGGAAGAACGTTCGGCGCGTGGTCTTCACGGGACCGGTCACGGTTCAGGACGTGGAAGCGATCTTCCAGGACGCGCCCGAAGGGCAGCTCGTCGTCGTGGACGGGCTCCACTGGATGCTGTCCATGGCGCCCGGCGGGTTCGAGCCCCTGCGGCGGTTCGTCAAAGGGATCATCGAGGAAGGCGGACGGCGTCGCTGGCTCGCCCACGGCGCGGTGCTCTTCTGGAATTTCGCGTCGACCGTCGCGCCCCTACGGGACGCGTTCCCCGAGGTGATTCAGCTAGAGCCCTTGACCGAGGAAGAGCTTCAGGCGGCGGTCATCGCAAGGCACAGGCTGAGCGGGTTCGAGCACTCCTTCGACCGTGGTGAAGGGTCGCCCATCGAGGGGTTGTTCGCTCGAAGCGCAAGCCGCATCCGACGTCCCTACGATCAGTACTTTCACGAGCTTCACGAGGCGACCGGCGGCCTCGTTCGCGACGCGCTCCGGCTCTGGTTGGCCTCGATCCGCGGCATTCAGGAGGACATCGTCTACGTCGGGCCGATCCCTGCGTCGGCGTACACGCGAGTCAAGAGGCTACCCGACGACATCCTGGTCAACTTGTACCAGATTGCACGGCAGGGCTGGATCGACGCAGCGGGTCAGGCCCGGCTTTTCCGGCTGGACGTGAACACGGCACAAGCGCAGTTGAGCCGCCTGGCGCATCTGGGGCTCCTCGAGGAACGCGAGGGCGCCTTCGTGATCGCAGTACACCTGCGTGGTGTGCTCGGCCGAATCTTCGCAGAGCGGCAGTGGGTGTTGTAATGGCGAGGCTCGGGCGAAGATGGTGGTGCTTGTGCTTGGTCTGGCTCGTGGCTGCGCCGTCTGCCGCGCAGTTGCTCGATTTCGACGACCAGGAAGCGCGACCTACGAGCCGGGATGAAGCGCGGCCGGCGCCTGCCGAGAAACGAAAGCTCACGCCTGCGCCCGAATCGGAGCCGGCGCGGCAGACGGCGCAGCCAGAGCAAACCCGTCAAGCGCCGATCACCGCCCCGAAGCCACCCGACAGCATCGCCAAGAGGCCCACCCCCGCAGAGCCGCCGACTACACGGGCTCCTGCCGAGGAGAAAAGCAGGCCTCTTCTGCTGCTGTTCCTGACGCTCCTCGGGCTCGGGATCATGCTGTTCGTCGCCGAGCGCGCTCGAAGCTGGATCAGGACCAACATCGCGCTTCGTGGGGTTTTGACCGCGCTCGTGGTGCTTCTACGTCTGGCCGGCCTGGCGGTCATTTTGGCGATCGTTCTGAAGCTGATTCCCGGCGCTCAAGATTGGATCCTTTGGACACTGCTGGTCCTCGCCGTGGTGGTCGGCTGGTCGGTCCGCGACCTGTTCGCCGATCTCGTGGCGGGCATCGTGTTGGCAGCCGAACGCCGGGTGAAGAAGGGCGTTTGGATTTCGGGAGAAGGTTTTCAAGGAACCGTGGAAGGGCGGTCCTTACGCGCCACGTGGCTGCGCGACGGACAAGGCCATCGGCTCACCGTTCCCAATCGATCGATGGTCGGGGCGCCGATGGTCTATGACTCCGGGGCAGACGCGGAGCACGAGGTGGTCGTCCGACTGGAAGGCTACGAGGATGCGGGCAAAGTTCGCATGGCGCTCACCGATGCGATTCTGAGCTCTCCTTGGGTCCTCGCAGGCGCGACGCCCGTCGTACTTCGGGATCCCGCCGATCCCGTAGTCTGGCGGGTCCGTACGAAGCTTCTGGAACCGCGGTTCTCCGTTCACTTCGAAGGCGAGCTACTCGAACGGGTCGAAGACCTGCTGCGTTATCAGCCTCCAGCCGAAGAGCGCGAAACCGTTCCGGGCGAAAGCTCGCGTCAAAGCTAGCCGGCGATCCAGTGTCGCAGCTCCCCGGTCACGACGTAGGGCGCGTTTTGCAGCTCCTCGATGGTCCGGGCGCCGCATAGGAGCATGATGGAACGCAGCTCCCGCTCGACTCGGAGCAGGAATGCGCGTGCACCTTCGATGCCTCCTTCGAGGAATGCCTGATAAACGTTGCGGGCAATCCCCGCGCAACTCGCGCCGAGAGCGATGGAGCGAGCGACGTCCATCCCGGTGCGTATTCCGCCGGTCGCGATGGTGGTCATCCCCGAATCGACGCAGTAGCGGACGGACGCGGCCGTCGGGATGCCCCAGTCCCAGAGCGCTTCTCCAAGAGCGCGCCCGTCTCCTTCGGCGCGCAGGGTCTCCACACCCACCCACGACGTGCCACCAGCGCCTGACGTGTCCGCGTACTTGACTCCGACGGCGCGCAATCGGTCGGCGACCTGGCGGCTGATGCCATTGCCGGTCTCTTTGGCGATGACGGGAACGTCGAGCTCGGCCCACAGGCGCTGAAACGTCCCGAGACCGCCTCGGAAATCTCTGTCCCCTTCGGGCTGAACCAACTCCATGGCAGGATTCATGTGCACACAAAGCGCGTCTGCACCGACGTCTGCCACCATCGTCGCGATCGTCTCCGTCGGAAGATCACGCGCCTGGACCATGCCGACGTTTCCGAGAAGCAATACGTCGGGCGCGCTCTCTCGAACTTGATAGGTCCAGCTCGTCTCTGGTCGCTTTTGCATCGCACGCTGACTTCCCAGGCCGAACGCATAACCGAGGTCGTTGGCCACGGAGGCGAGCGATCGGTTGATCTCGGCAGCACGCTCGTGCCCGCCGGTCATTGCGGCAATCAACAAAGGGGCGCGAAGCTGCTTTCCGAGCAGCCGGACCCGAGTGTCGATGGAATCGAAGTCGGTTTCGGGGAGCGATTGATGCACCAACCGCACGCATTCGAGCAGCGTGGTGCGTTGGCGAAACGCGACCTCGTCTGTCGCGCACAGATCGAGGTGGTCTGCCTTTCTATTCCCTATGTCTCCGCTCATCGCGATGCTTGCCCGGCAGCGTAACGCCGTGTACGTAGCTCGGAATAAGGACACTGACACCATGGCGCAAGGTCTATCGACTCTCGATTCTTGGATGGATGGAATCCGGCAGCAGATCGACGCCGCCTTGGAAGCGTTTTTCGAGGCGAAGTGCGAGGAGGCGGCACGGCTCTCTCCGCGCGCGATCGAGCTGGTCATCGAGGTGCGCAACCTGACCATGCGTGGAGGCAAGAGGCTCCGGCCCATCGTCATGGCAGCCGCGCATCGGGCCGGCAGCCGCAACGCAGACCCCAGCGCGACCGTGGAGGTCGGCGCGGCGCTCGAGCTGCTCCAAACCTACCTGCTGATCCACGACGACTGGATGGACCAAGATCGGGAGCGTCGAGGCGGGCCAGCCGTTCATTATGCTTTTCAGTGCAAACACGGCGGGGAGCACCTGGGAGCGAGCCTGGGGATTCTCGCGGGCGACTTGGCATCGACGTTCAGTTGGGAGCTCCTCTTGCGTGGTCGGTTCCCTTCCGGGCGGCGCGACGACGGGCTAGCTCTCTTCGTCGAGATGCAAAAAGAAGTGTTCGCCGGACAGCAGCTCGACCTCATGACGGACGCGGACGTCGAGCGAATGCACGACTTGAAGACCGGAAGCTACACGACCCGAGGGCCGGCGGAGCTCGGAGGCATCCTCGCAGGCGCGGACGCCGTGTCCATGGACGCACTTCGGCGCTGGTCCGCACCGCTGGGGGTCGCATTCCAGCTCCGTGATGATCTGCTCAGCACGTTCGGAAGCGTAGACGAGATCGGAAAGCCCGGAGACGACCTGCGCCATGGAAAGCACAACGCCGTGGTTGCGGCATTCCGCAGGCTCGAGCCAACCGCCGAAGCGCGTGTGGCGCTCGACGCGGTCTGGGGTCGCGCCGACGCGAGCGACGAAGCCCTCCGAGCGGCGTGGGACGTGTTGTCCGAAGCCAAGCTCGAAGTCGAAGCGCGATTGGCTTTCCTGGTGGACGAGGCGCGGGATGCAATCACCGCGAGCCCCTTTGCCCACGACGCGCAACGGATGCTCGAGGAAGTCACGCTTCGGCTGACGGAACGAGGGAGCTGATGGGGTTCGGTCGGGGGAAGGTCATCCTTCTCGGGGAGCACGCCGTGGTTCACGGCTTTCCGGCAATCGCCGTGGGCATCGACCGAGGCGTCACCGCGGAAGCCACCGCCGGACACGCCGATCTGCTGCGTCTGGCTCCCTGGGGGCTCACGATTCGTCCCCACCCGCAGGGGAGCGAGCCTCTCGAGCGAGCCTTCGCGGCCGTGCTCGCGAGCTATCTCGAACGGCCGCTGCTGGAGGTCGACGCGAGAGTCGATCTGCCGGCAGGGGCCGGGCTCGGATGTTCGGCGGCGATCGGGGTTGCCGTGCTCGATGCCATCGATGCAGCGCTCGGCGTCGAACGCTCGCGCGAAGCGCTCGGCGCCGCCGCCCTCGTTTGGGAGCAAGTATTCCACGGCAACCCATCGGGAATCGACAACACGATGTCGGCCGTCGGCGGCGTTGCCCTCTTCCGAAAAGGACAGCCGCTCGAGCCTCTCTATTCGAACAAGCCGCTGCACCTCGTCATCGGCTACAGTGGTGAGCCCTCGAGCACGAAGGAGATGGTCGCTTCGGTCGCGCGGCAGTTGCAGGACGAGCCGAGTCGAGTGCGCCAGTCTTTCGAAGCGATCGAGTCGCTGGTTCGGAACGCCAAGGTCGCACTCGAAACGGGCGATCACGTGACGCTCGGACGGCTGCTGGACCTGAACCACACGATTCTCAGCTCATTGATGCTCTGCACCACCAGGCTCGATGCGATGTGTCAGGCTGCACGCGCGGCAGGGGCCCTCGGCGCCAAGATGACCGGCGCAGGAGGGGGAGGGTGCATGTTCGCACTGGCGCCCAAACCCGAAGCAGCAGATCGGATCCGCGACGTCTTGGGGGAGGGTTCCTTCATCGCCGAGGTGAGCCCGTGACCGATCGTCCCATGGAGGCGAGCGCGAAGGCTTGCGCGAACATCGCGCTCGCAAAGTACTGGGGCAAGGCAGACCCGAAGTGGAACGTGCCGGCCGTCCCGAGCATCTCTTTGACGTTGGGCCAGTTGCTCACCGAAACGCGTGTCCGTTTCGATCCCTCTCTTTCGACCGACGAGGTGAGGCTCGATGGTCGGCGCGCCTCGACCGCCGAAAAGGGCCGCGTGGTCGCCATGCTCGACCGCATCCGACGTGAAGCGCGCCTCCGTTCGAGCGCCAAAGTCACCAGCCACAATCATTTCCCGACGGCCGCCGGTCTCGCGTCGAGCGCATCGGGATTCGCAGCGCTGGCAGCGGCCGGGTGCGCGGCTGCGGGGCTTCGGCACGACCCTCGCCGTCTGAGCGCCTTGGCGCGCGCATCGAGCGCTTCGGCGGCGCGCTCGATCTTCGGCGGCTTCGTCGAGCTGCCCGCGGGACGCCGGGGCGAGAGCGACTTGACCGCGAGACAGCTCGCGCCCGTGGATCATTGGAACGTGCGTCTAGTCGTCGCGCTGACCGAGCCGGGAAAGAAGAAGGTCGGCTCCACCGAAGGCATGGAACGATCGCGCAAGACCTCGCCCTATTACCGAAGTTGGTTGGAGGCTGCGCCGGGCTTGGCCCGAACGATCAAGCGGGCCATCAAGAACCGGGAGCTGGACGTGCTCGGCGCTGCGATGGAGCGAAGCACGCTGGCTTTTCATTGCTGCGCGATCACCTCCGACCCACCGATCCTGTATTGGGCGCCGGCGACGCTCGCCGCGCTCTCCACGGTTCGGGGGCTCCGGGAGCGCGGCGTTTCCGCGTGGGCCACGATGGATGCCGGACCACACGTCAAGACGCTTTGCCACGTGGGCGACGCGCACCGCGTGCGCCAGGCGCTCGATCGTACCCCGGGCGTGACGCGAACGTGGATCGCGGAGCCCGGCCCCGGTGTGGAGGTAGCGCATTGACGCCGATCGGCGCGAGCGCGCCTGGAAAGGCGCTTCTATGTGGCGAATACGCGGTGCTCGAAGGTGCACCAGCCGTCGTGAGCGCGGTGAACCGCAGGGTTTCGGTTGCATGGTCTGATCAGGATTTACCGATGCCGCCCGAAGTCGCCGCAACGCTCGAGGTCGCGCGAAGGGAGTGCGGGGATACGCCTCGATCGATGACGGTCGACGTCAGCGCGTTGCAGGTCGACCGCGTCAAGCTCGGCCTGGGGTCGTCAGCCGCCGCCGCTGCCGCGACCGCCGGTGCGGTATTCGCGTCCCACGGCCACGATCTAGAAGACCCCACGACACGGCAACGGGTTTTCCAATGCGCCACCAAGGGGCATGCGTCGATTGCGCCAGACGGCAGTGGGGTCGACGTCGCCGCATCGACCCTCGGTGGGTTCCTGCGTTTCATTCGTGCCGGGGAACGGTTCGAGGTGCGAGCGATCGAGCCGCCCAAAGAGCTCGTCATTCGTCTCGTATGGACCGGCCAGGCGGCGAGAACGAGTGTTCTCCTCGACGAGGTGCGGCATTTTCGCGACCGGGATCCGAAGGAATACCGACGTCAAATGGAGACGCTTTCCGCGCTCTGCGTCAGGTTTGCGGACGACTTCGAGCGGGGCCGGGCGGCCGAGGTGTTGACCAGCGCCGCCGCATATGCCGACGCGATGCGCACCCTCGGCGAGTCGGCAGGCGCCCCGATCGTCGATGCGCGGCTTGGTCACGTCGGGGAGCTCGCGGCACGCTTTTCGGGCAGCGCCAAGCCTTCCGGGGCGGGCGGGGGCGACGTCGCCGTAGCGTTTTTCGCCGACCTCGAGGCTGCCGAAAGGTTCGAAATGGCTTGCAAGGACGAGGGGCTTCATCCTATCGACGTGGCCTGGGGTGCCACGGGCGTGCGTGCCTGCTGACCGGAGGAAGCACCTGATGCTCATCAATCTCTACATCTTATCGCTCGTTCTCGGAGCGGTGCTTCTCACCGCGTCGCTTTTCTTGAGCGACAAGCGCGTCGATGCGGACGACACCGTGCGGCCCCCGAAAGACCCGGCTAGGCCGAGTCAAGTCGGTCAGCTCGATGGTGTCGGCGGGGGCGACTTCTTCACCCGAACCCTCCGCTCGAGGCGGTTCTGGACGTTCTTCGTGTGCTTCTTCGGAATGACGGGATTGGTGCTCGATGGATTGGACGTGATGAGCGCGCCCGTTGCTTTCATCGTGGCGGTGGCCGTGGGCGCAATTTCCGGAGCCGGAATCTCGGCTGCCGTCCGCATCGGCTCGAGCTGAGGTCGATCTAAGAGCCGTAGGCCCGGACCTTGTCCTCGAGGCGGTCGATGACCGTGGCCGATAGGTTTTCTCCCGTCATGCGAGACATCTGCTGGATCAGGGTGGGGCTGGTCACGTTGACCTCGATCAGCCGGCCACCGATCACGTCGAGGCCTACGAAAAACAAGCCATCGGCTACCAATCGCGGCCCGATCGTCGCCACGATTCGCCGATCAGCGTCGTTGAGGGTAGCAGACTTGGCCGAGCCCCCGACGTGCACGTTGCTTCGGATGTCACCCTTGCTCGGGACGCGCCCGACCACGCCCAAGAGCTCGCCATCCACGAGCAGAATGCGCTTGTCACCCTCCTCGTAAATCTCCTGGATCAGCGACTGGACGATCGCATTGCGCCTCCCCAGATGGGTTACCGCTTCGATGAGACCGTTGAGGTTGCTGTCCCCCTCGGCGAGCACGAACACGCCTTCGCCGCCATGGCCGTCGATCGGCTTGATCACGGCCTTTCCGCCCACGTCTTTCAAGAATCGCAGTATCTCGTCCTTGTGACTGGTCATGATCGTCGGCGGGACGATGTCGGCAAAGTGATGGGCGTAGAGCTTCTCGTTGGCTTCACGCAGCCCACGCGGACTGTTCACCACGAGCGTGCTGCCCGCTAGATGATCGAGCACCAGCGTCAACCACAAGTACGCATCGGTGAAGGGTGGATCCTTCCGGATGAACACTGCGTCCACGTCCGCGAGATCCAGATCCTCGGCCTGTCCCAGCGTGATGGGGTTCAGAGGATCTAGCTGCATCTTCGCACGACGGACCCGCGCGATGACTCGTTGTCCGCGAAGCCCCACGTCGCTCGCCAAGCAATGATCGACGTGATGGCCGCGTGCTTGCGCTTCGAGCATGAGAGCAAAGCTCGTGTCCTCGTCGACAATCACGGTCGACACGGGATCCATGACGAATACGAAACGCATGCGACTCTCCGGTAGCATCATGCCTGGATTGAAGGCAAGGTGGAGTCGATGAATCGTTCGGTTTCGATCGTGATTTGGTGCCTTTGGGCCGCTCTGATCGCGGGGCTCACCGTCGGCTCCGCGCCGGATCATGCGGCCGTGTTCACCCGGGACGCCGTCGCTTCGGATCATGTGGCGGCTTCCCAGGCCGGCGCAGAAATCCTCGCCGCGGGCGGAAATGCAGCCGACGCTGCGGCCGCGACGATGCTGGCGCTCGGAGTCGTCAACCCGGCGAGCAGCGGCCTAGGCGGCGGTGGATTCGCGCTCTACTACTCCGCTGAAGACGCCTCCCTCACGTTTCTGGATTTTCGTGAACGAGCGCCGCGTGCATCCACACGCACCATGTTCGATCGCGAAGGGTCGCTGCCCCCGGGCCCAGCGAACGCTCCCTCGCAACTCGGCGGTCTCGCGGCCGGTGTTCCCGGAGAGCCCGCGGGAATCGAGGCGCTGGTTCAGCGCTTCGGCCGCCTGTCGTTGGCGCAGGTGGTCGCGCCAGCGTTGCGATTGGCCGAACGGGGCTTTCCGGTGAGCAAATCCCTCGCCGTCATGGGCCGCGTGTTCGAGTCACAGCTTCGCGAGGACCCGGTCATGTCCGGGTGGGATTTGGAGGAAGGGGCGACGCTGAAGCGGCCGAGCCTCGCGCGAGCGCTCCGAGCGTTTGCGCAGAAGGGGGCGGCAGTCTTCTACGGGGGTGTGATCGGCCAGGAGATGGTCGAAGCCGTCCAACGCGAAGGCGGCATCATGACGCTCGACGACCTGCGCGCGTACCGTGTACGGAGCCGAAAGCCGCTCGAGGCCAGCGCGTTCGGTCATCGCTGGGTCACCGCGCCGCCTCCCAGTGCCGGCGGATTCACGATGATTCAAAGCCTGCTCATCTTGGAGAAAGCCGTCGGAGAAGACCCCTCATATGGGCCTTCCCTGCTCCACGCGATGGCGGAGTCCTGGAAGGGACCTTTCCTCGATCGACAGCTCTATTTCGGCGATCCGGACCAGGTGATCCTGCCCACCGATCGGATGTTGGAGGATTCTCGCATCCGCAAGCGAGCAGCACTGGTCGATGACGAACGAGCTCGTCCAACCAGCGACTATGCTCTGCCAATCGAGTGGACGCGTCATCACCTCGCCGCGCCGGACAATGCGGGCACCTCGCACCTGTGTGTGGTCGACGCGGAGGGGAACGTCGCCTCGGTGACCACGACGGTCAATCTTCCGTTTGGCGCTCGTTTCACGGGCGGCGGCATCGTGTTGAACGACGAGATGGATGACTTCGCGAGCCAAGTAGGAGAAACGAACGCCTTCGGGTTGGTGGGCGGCGCACGGAATCTCCCCGGACCGTGGAAGCGACCCGTCTCGACCATGTCCCCGACCATCGTGTTCTCGAGCGAGAAGCCGGTTCTGTGTATCGGTGCGTCCGGTGGAAGCCGAATCGTGACGGCGACACAACAGGTCGCGATGAACGTCTTGTTGCACGACATGCCAGCCGACCAGGCCGTGGCCGCTCCCCGCATTCACCACCAGGGGCGTCCCGAGACGCTTCGAGTAGAGGAAGTCGCCCCCCTGGGCACCGAGTTGCAGGATGCGCTCCGCGAGCGCGGTCACGACATCGCACCGATTCACAACGTGGCGAACGTGCAAGCAATCGAGATCGAGCACCTACCGACGCGCGTGCTGCACGCCGTGAGCGATCCGAGAAAGGGCGGGCGTCCGGCCGGTCACTGACGGAAGCTGGCGAGGTACTCGTTCACGAGCGCCGCGTTCTTGGCGTACTGCTCGCGCGTCGCGGCGATGAAATACGCTTCGATCAGCCGCCCGAGACCCATCACCTCCGCGCCGATCTCGAGCGTGATGAGCCGCTCGCACTGCTGCTCGGACACGTGCTGGACCTCCAACGCGCCCCTTGCCCGGATTCGGTCCGGCAGAGCCGATGGAATGACCCGGAATTCGTATCTCTGCACGATGGGATCGAACCTGCCTTCTTCGACGTAGCTGAGTCGGTCGCCGAGAACCCGGGCGACCGGTCTCGGAACCTGGTGCGCCGGCGAAACCCTGGCGCGGCGATAGCCGGTCTCCGGGTTCCACTCTTGAAGCTCGTACTCGAAGCCGAGGCCCTCGTACAGATAGAGGTTGAACTCCTGGCTGGCGAAGATTCGATCCCAGAATTCCCGTTCGGAGCAGTCCAACAACTGCCGGATCGCGAGTTGCTTCGGCATATCTACTCGGTAATGCGCACGAGGACGGCAGTGATGTTGTCCTCGCCGCCATTTCGATTCGCCTCTGTGATGAGGCCCTTTGCGGCCGCCTCGACGTCGTCACCGGCACGATGGACGATGTCGAGGATCCGGTCGTCGCTCACCATCCCGCTCAAACCATCGGAGCAGAGCACGTATACGTCGCCTGGTTCGACGCCTTCCCCGTATAGATCGACCGCTACGGCGTCGTGCATGCCGAGCGCGCGCGTGATCACGTTGCTCGGGAGACGCTGCTTCTGTGCATCGGTCAAGTTGGGCATGACCAAGAGGTAGTCGTTGAGCAGCGAGTGATCGCGGGTGAGTTGAGTGATCGCGCCGGAGCGCACTCGGTACGCACGGCTGTCGCCTACGTGCGCGATTTGGATCTTGCGCTCTTCCCGCTCGAACAGGGCGCCGACTACCGTCGTACCCATCCCCTGGACGGAGCGGTTCTGCACGGACGTCTGAAAGATGCGCCGATTCGCGACCTTCACCGCCGAAACGAGGCGGCTCTGACCAGTGGTGAGCCGCGAGTCGTCGTCTGTCGGCCAATCTCCGGCGTCGTCATCGGTGCTCGTTGCGTCGAAGAAGGCGCCCATCTCGGCGGTGGCCATGCGGCTCGCCACGTCCCCGGCTCGGTGCCCTCCCATGCCATCAGCCACGATGAACAAACGATGCCTCGACAGGATGGAATAGCTGTCCTCGTTGTGCTCTCGTTGAAGTCCGACGTCCGAGAGACCTGCTGCAAAGAAGTTCATCAGTGTTCACACGCCCAGCAAGTGAGGGCGCCTGTCAATTGGCCTTGCATCTCACCGCCGGCAACCCAAATCGCCCCGACAGTGTATCGGAGCCGGCGTGCCCGGCAAATCAAGGGCTCACCGAGCGCGGCAATTCGAGCCACGGAGTCTCGGGGTCGTCCAAATACGCATACCTGGCGTAGTGTGTGCTCACCCGGCGAACGTAGTTGCGCGTTTCGTTGAATGGGATTCGCTCCACGAACCGGTCGAGCTCGATCCGACCGTTTTCTCCGAGCCAACGCCGAACTCGGCTCTTGCCCGCGTTGTATGCGGCGATGCTCAGGGGGTATACGTGCCCGAACGAGTCGGCGAGGCCCGCCATCTCCCGGAGGCCGAGCTCGATGTTCGTCTCGGGGTCCCGCAACATCTGACGGGACACGGGTCGACCCGCCAGCTTCGAGCCCACCTCCGGCATGACCTGCATCAAGCCGACCGCGCCGGCTCGGCTCACCACCTCGGGACGGAAGCCACTCTCTTGACGCATGGTCGCATAGATCAACGCGCGGGGAAGCTCGCCTCGGTGTCGATCGACGATCGACCGCCAGGGCATCGGATAGGCTGCGTCCCACCACCACCGATGCGCGCTCGGATCGCTTCGGAGATAGGTGAGGCGTTGCCTCGCCGTGCGTAGGGCCTCTTGGTGAGCCCCGATCTGCCGATAGAGACGGGCCAGGAGTGGAACGCGCTGATCCTTGGGAAAATCCTGCACGAGAAAGCTCTCGTTGGCGCTCAGCCAGCTCACCCCATCAGAATCGAGGCCCAGTCGTCGATAGGCTCGGAGCTCATCCGGAATCGGCAGACCCTCTTCGGGCAGATCGACGGAGGCAGTCGACGTCATGCTTTCGAATGGCGTCGGAGGATCCACGCCGAGCTGACGAAGCCGTTGCGCAGCGAGGATCGCGTACCAGTGCAGGGGCTCGACGCCGATCGCTTTGCGGTAGGAATCGATCGCCTTGGGGCCTCGACGGTAAGAGCGCCCCAACCAGTAGTGACCGCGAGCTTCATCCATGGCATTGGTGACCAGCGCTGTGTACTGCGAGAGGTACTGTGCGGCGGGGCCGTAGCGTTTCTTTTCGAACGCGCGAAACCCGAGCTCCCAAAGCGCGGCCCGGCGCCAGCGCCCGCGAACCTGCGTGGTGCCGCGCACGAGCCGTTGCATTTGTTTTTCTCCATTCGGCCGACCGAGGCGAATCTCGAGCCAAGCGGCGAGAAACCTCGCTTCCGCAGCACGCCTGCTCCTCGGGTAACGCTGCGCGAACTGCCGGTAGGCGCGAATCGCTTGCGCATCGCGGTCGGCTCGCGACAGCGCGCGGGCCGCGTGAAATGCATCTTCGACCTCGTGCTGTCCATTGAGGCTCGCGGACTTACGCAGCACTCGGGCTGCGTCGAGGTAGCGCGTGCGCATGCGGAACAGGGCCATACCGTACGAGTGATGCCATCGCTCCGCGACGGCAGCCCGATCGGCCGGATCGATCCCTTCGAGCTCCTGGGCCGCTTGGGAAAAACGCCGCGCGCTCAACAATCGCTCGGCTCGATCGATGCGGTCGTTCGTGCTTGGCAATGCGCGCTCCTCGAGCTTCCGCAGGTTGTCCCGCTCCCCTGGATGGACCGCGGACTTCCATGCCTCGAGGACCGCCTCCCGCGCTTCGTCAGGTCGTCCCAAATCGACGTAAACGTCCGAAAGGAGCACCAACAGCCCGACGCGATTCGGGGTGCTGCGACGGCGAGTGAGGGCGGCCAGCTCCTCGGCAGCGGTTTCGAGCTCACCGAGCTGCACCGCGCAATCCGCTGCAAGAGCGCGATCGTGTCGGGTGACCGCGGTATCACTCGAAGAGGCGAGCAACAACACGGGACGCGCCTCCGCACAGTGACCACAGCGTGCAGCGGCCGTCGCCCATCGGCGCATCGAGTCCTCTCGCATCGGCTCGGGCAAGCTCGAGGGGGTCTGGGCCAGCCTTTCCATGGCGTCGCAGGGTCGGCCCACGTCGAGCAAGAGCCGGCCCTGCAGATAGCGAACGGAATCTTCGTCTCGGGCTTTTTCGGGGAGCCGGGCGATTTCCTCGAGGGCCCCCCGGGCATCTCCTGCGCGAACGAGCGAGGCTACGTGCTCGAGCCCGCCCTCTGCCAGCGCCAAGGCGCAAGCGAGCCATGCCACCCATGCCCCCAGCCGATGAACTCGCAACACGCGAAATCTACCACCGTTTCGCGAGAACGCAGCGCGATTGGCGATCGCTGCGGCTGTCCCGTATGCTCCGCCGCTGACCATGCGACGTACGGTTGTCTTATTGCTCGCGGGCGCCGGCATGATGGGATGCCAGCAGAACATCGGGGACGCCTGCGGCAGCTCTACCGACTGCTCTCTCACGGGCGACCGTCAGTGTGATCTCGCCCAGCCCGGCGGGTATTGCACGGTCTTTTCGTGTGATCCCGACACGTGTCCTCAAGGGGCCTGTGTCGAGTGGCGCTTCATCCCGAGCCGGACTGCGGAAACGTGGTGCATGAAAACCTGCAACGACGACCGGAACTGCCGATCGGAATACTCGTGCGTGCTTCCGAGCGCTATCGACCGAAACGGGCAGTTCGACCCGACTCTGCCCCAAGACGAGCAGGTGGCGCGCATCATCGACCTCGAAGGCAACCCCACGGACTCGCGAATCTGTGTGGCCCTGACCCCGTCCTCCGCACCGGTGGAGGCATTCGGGGCCGATGCCGGCCTCTAGCGAAGCTCGCAGCTCGCGCCGGGAAGCCGACGCGGCGAACGGCTTGCGCGTAGTATGGTTCCGGTGATGTCTCCGGGCCTCTTGGGATACTTGGCGAGCCGTCTCGCGAGGGCTTTGCTGACGGTCGTAGGACTGGTGACGATCGTGTTCCTGCTGGTGCGTCTGATTCCGGGTGACCCGGTCGAGGCGATTCTGGGGGACCAGGCTGGTCCCGAGGAAAAGGCGGAGCTTAGGCAGGCTCTCCACCTCGATCGACCCATCGGCGCACAATACGTTTCCTTTCTCGGGGACGTCGCGGAGGGAAGCCTCGGAACGTCGTTTCGTCGCCCCGATCGCTCGGTCTGGTCGATGATGCGTGAGGTGTTGCCCGACACGATCATTCTCGCGCTGGCCGCATGGATGGTCGCGTGGCTCGTCGCGATCCCGCTCGGGACGCTGGCCGCTGCCCACGCAGGCCGCGGTTGGGACAAGATCGCATCGACGGCAGCGGTCGCGGGCTTGGCGATTCCCAACATTTGGCTCGGCCCATTGTTGATCTTGGCATTCGGGGTGAAGCTCCGTTGGTTGCCCCTGCCCGGCGACGACCTCGCGGGCCCCGAAGCGTTGATCTTGCCCGCCATCACGATTGGAACGGCGCTGGCCGCGATCCTGACCCGCCAGACGCGAGCCGCGATGATCGAGATTCTTTCACAGCAGTACATCACCGCTGCGCGCGCTCGAGGCGTGCCCTCGACTGCGCTGCTCTTGCGTCACGCCCTTCGCAATGCCTTGCTTCCCGTCATGACGATCGGGGCCGCCCAGCTCGGCGCCTTGCTCTCGGGAACGGTCGTCACGGAGAAGATTTTCGAACGGCAGGGTCTGGGAACGCTCTTCCTCGATGCGTTTTTCGCCCGTGACATTCCCGTCGTGCAGGGCTGTGTGCTGCTGATCGCGGTGATCTACGTGGTGGTCAACCTCGCCGTCGACTTGGCCTACGGAATCGTGGACCCGCGGGTGAGGCTGTCATGAAAAGAGCCCGCATTTTTCTGAGAAGAACGCCCATCGGCCTGGTGCTCGTGGTGGGCTTCTTCGTGATCGGTCTGATCGGACCTTGGATCGCGCCGTACGATCCGCTTTCGATCGATTTGCTCCACGAATACGAGCCTCCCTCCCGTGCGCACTGGCTCGGCACGGGAGACAACGGCATCGACATCTTGAGCGCGTTACTCCACGGCGCACGTCTCGCAGCCGTCGTCGGCCTGGTCGTCGTCGGGATTTCGGTGGTGATCGGAACACTGGTGGGCACCTGGGCCGGCTACTACGGCCGCCTGGCCGATCACCTCGTGACCGGCGTGGCCGACTTGGTGCAAGCATTCCCAGCCATCGTGCTGAACATCGCAGTGCTCGCACTCGTCGCGAGACCCGGGTTGATTCACCTCATCGTGGCGCTCCTGGTCAATGGCTGGGTGTTGTATGCGAGACTGGCGCGCGCCGAAACCCTGTCACTCCGCGAACGGGAGTTCGTCGAGGCCGCACGCGCATTGGGCGTCCCAGCGCCTCAGGTGATGCGCCGCCACGTCATCCCGAACTTGCTCGGCCCGCTCGTGATTCAAGCCACCACGGGGCTCGGCGTGGTGGTTTTGGCGGAATCGACCCTCTCCTTTCTCGGTCTAGGTCCGGGCAAGGCCGTGTCCTGGGGCGCTTTGCTCGATCAAGGCACGAGCGTGCTTCTCCGGTTTCCACACGTGGCCATGTTTTCCGGGGGCGCAATCGCGCTGACTGTGCTCGGGTTCAATCTCACCGGCGACTGGTTGCGAGACCGGCTCGACCCACACCTTCGATAGCCATGCCCGAGCTTCCCGACGTCGAGCTCTATCTTCATGCGCTCCGACCGCGCATCGTCGGCCGAACCCTGCGTGGCGTACGGCTGGCGTCGCCCTTCGTGCTCCACACCGTGGAGCCCCCGATCGAAGCGGCGGCTGGCAAACGCGTGCTCGACTTGCGGCGCCTCGGAAAGCGCGTCGTGCTCGAGCTAGACGAGGAATTGTTCCTGGTCTTCCACCTCATGATCGCCGGCCGGTTCCAATGGAGAAAGCCGGGACAGAAAATACCAGGACGAATCGGCCTCGCAGCGTTTGACTTCGACGACGGTACGCTCTTGCTCACCGAGGCCAGCAAGAAGAAGCGGGCCTCGTTGTACGTGTGCCGAGGCGAAAGCAGCTTGGCGGATCACGACCCGGGGGGAGCGGAGCCGCTGCAGATCGACTACGCCGCGTTTCGAGCCGCCCTCACCGCGAAGAACCACACCGTGAAGCGCGCACTCACGGACCCGCGTATTTTCAGCGGCATTGGCAATGCCTACTCGGATGAAATCCTACATCGCGCGCGGCTCTCGCCACTGGTCTGGACACGAAGGCTGACCGACGAAGAGGTCAGGCGTCTGCACGAAGCAACCCAAGAGGTGCTGACCGAGTGGGTGGCGCGGCTGATCGAGCAGCATGGGGCGGATTTTCCCGAGAAGGTGACGGCGTTTCGACCCGAGATGGCGGCGCACGGCAAGTACGGCCGTCCGTGCCCGGTGTGTGGCGATCCCATCCAGCGAATCGTGTTTGCAGATCGCGAGACCAACTACTGCACAACCTGTCAGACCGGCGGCAAGCTGCTCGCCGATCGGTCGCTGTCTAGGCTTCTCAAGGGAGATTGGCCGCGCTCGCTCGAAGAGCTGGAAGCTCTGCGCCGGGCCTGAACGAAACCCGGGACGGCGCTCCCATGCACGAGAAATGACCCGCATGCGTTTTGACGGTACCGTGCCGACTACCCATGCGCTTTTCGGTTCGTCGAGGGGATCGCAGGAACGTCGTGGTCGGCTTCGCGAGCCTGATGGCCATCATGACGGCCCACTCGGTCATGGAAACGGCGCGGGACACCCTGTTTCTGTCCAGCCTGCCGGCCACCGAGCTGCCTCGCGCCTACCTGATGATCGCGTTGCTGGCCATCGCAGAGCTCACGGTCCACCAGCGCGTGCTGGCTCGAGTTCGCGACCGTCGATCGTTGCTGGCGGCTTCTTTGGTCTTCGGCTCCTTGGTGACCTTGGGTTGCTGGGCATTGCTCGAGGAGGTGGGACCTTGGGCGCCTTTCGGGTTCTACGTCTGGACGGGCTTGCTGATCACGGTCGTCCTCGTCGAATTCTGGCTCCTGCTAGGCGATACGCTGACGGTCACCCAGGCCAAGCGAGTGTTCCCTGCCGTTGCTGCAGGGGGTGTGACTGGCGCCGTGCTCGGGTCGCTTCTTTCGGAAGGCTTGCTTCGGCTGATGCCGCCAGCCGGGCTGATTCCTGTCGCCGCCGCCATCCTAGCGCTCGCGGCCGCGACCGCATTCCTGTGGAAGGTGGAAGATGATGAGCTGCTCGATCTCGATCAGTCGAGAATGGAGCGGCATCCCTCCCTCGCTTGGCTCTTGCAAGACGATTATTTGTCGCGACTGTGGGCCCTCGTGCTGCTCGGAACGATTGCGGTCACCGTGGTCGACTTCGTGTTCAAGAGCACCGTTGCGCAGAACGTTCCCGTCACGCATCTAGGGCCCTTTTTCGCGCGCTTTTATCTCGGTCTCAATGCCGTGGCCCTCGTGGTTCAGCTCGTGGGAGCGGCGTGGCTCCTCCGCAGCTTCGGGGCACATCAGAGCTCCGGTCTGCTGCCGCTTCTGGTCTTCGGATGCGCAGCGGGCCTGGTGTTGGGTCCGGTTCTGCCATTTGCAGTGGCTCTCAAAGCGGTCGATGGCAGCTTGCGTCACACGCTCTACCGAAGCGCGGTCGAGATTTTGTTCTTGCCACTCGAGAGCCGGCGGCGGGAGCGAGCCAAGGGCATGATCGAAGTGTTCGGCCATCGTGTCGGGCAGGCGCTCGCCTCGTTGCTGATCATCGGCGCAATCGCTCTCGGCATCTCGGCGCGACAGCTCGGGCTCGTTCTGCTGCTCTCGTCCTGCGGTTGGTTGGCTGCAATCGCATCCACTCGCTGGCGGTACGTCGATCAATTTCGATCGCGGCTTCACACGAAAGCCTCGATCCGTTCGCAAGCCACCGAGCCGGACATCGTGCTCGATCTCGACGATACCGCATTGGAGCATCAGCTGAGGTCGAGCCTCTTGCGCGTCGTTCAGCTTCTTCAGTGGCGCGCGGCAATCGAAGGCAATGGAGCCGTCGAAACCACGGACGTCGAGCTGTTGCGCGCAGCGCTACGCGACAAAGAGCGAGCGGCGTTGGAGCAAACGTTCTCGCTGATGGCGCTTCAGCAGCCCGGCGAGAATTTCTCGTTGGTTTGGCGAGGGCTGTGCAGCGACGACCCGCGACTGCAGGCCGCCAGCGCAGAGGTGCTCGAAGCCTCGCTCACCGGTCCGGTCCGCGATGCGATTCTCGCGATCGTCGACGACGGCGATCCGGCCGCAAGACGAGCCCGCATCGCCTCCGCTGCGCTCGGCGCCGCCACCCGCGCGATCTCCTACCAAGAGGCACGCGACGCCATGCTCCGAGAGGGACACTCTCTCCCCTCGTAACCACCCGAAACCACTCGATTCCCCAGGCAAAGATCGCAGCATGCGCGTTTCGAGCATTTCGCGCTGCACCCTAATTTCCTCAATAATTTGGTGTTGCGTTCTTTCTTTTATTTTCTTAGTGATTTCGATGTGTTGGATGGTAGGAGCGTGTCCCTCTTGCTACTGATTTTTTGTTCAGTATATTGGATGGTCCCATGGCGTTTGGGACTGTCATCGAGCTCGAGGAAGCACAGGTCGCCGCCGAAGCTTTGCCGCTTCCGGAGTTGCTGCCGCGTGCACGGTTGGTCGAAGTATCGGGCAAGCATGCGTGCGCCCGGACGACCACCGCCGTCTCTTGTGTGATCCACGCGCAGGCGCGCGGCGAGCTCGTCGCTTGGGTACAGCCCGAGGACGGTTCTTTGTTTCCTCCCGATCTCGACGCCGCGGGAGTCGACCTCGACTGCTTCATTGCGATTCAGGTGCCGCGCTCTGCAGGTCCGTTTGCATTGCTTCGTGCAGCCGAGTGGCTCGCACGCTCTGGCGCTTTTGGATTGACGGTGATCGATCTCACGGATGCGGTCCCACCCGGATCCTCGATCAACTGGCAAGGCCGCCTCCAAGGTCTGTTGCGTCGATACGACGGTCGCATTCTGCTCCTCACGTCGAATGCACCAGAAGATCCTTCGTCGGGCCCGTTGATCGGTCTGCGCATCGAACCGAGACGCGGCTCTCTTCGTGCTGATCAGTTCCGTGTCCACTCTAGAATCCTGAAAGACAAAGTCGGTCTCAGCACCGAGCTGTCGCCGATACGATCGATTGCGCCGGCGGGATTGCGAGGCACGTCATGAAGCGAATCAGCTGTGTTCTGTTACCGATGCTTCCCTTGCAAATCTTGCTGCGAAGAAAGCCATACTGGCAGGGCGCACCCGTCGCCATCGTCGATGACGAAGGTCCACATGGGCGCATCACACATCTCGACACGATCGCAAAGAAGAGTCGGCTGCGCATCGGTATGCGCCAAGCCGTCGCACGCGATCTTCTTCCAACGCTGCGTACTGCCGTCGTGTCCGACGAAGAAATTGCGGAGATCCGCGCAGAGTTGATCACCTCGCTTCAAACATTCTCACCGCGAGTCGAAGCCATCGATCACCCTGGCGCATTCCACCTCGATCCCGAGGGTCTACGTGGCCTCTACGGCGGGTATCGAAACTGGGCTACGTGCATTTACCGCTATTTGCGGGCTCGCCAATGGCGTAACGCCGTGACGGTGGGCTTTCATCGTCATCGCACGCTCGCAGTCGCGATGACGCATCGTGGTGTGACCGTTCTAGAAGGTCCGGAAGAAGAGTGCGAACGATCCAACCAAACGCCTCTCGGAATGTTCGGTTTGCCCGGCGAGCTTTGTGAAAGCCTGCAAGCATTGGGAATCGAGACTTTGGGTGACTTTCTAACGGTCCCTTCGGGAGAGCTTCACAGCCGTTTCGGAATCGAGGCTAGCGCGTTGCACGACGCGTTCGCAGAGGGCCTTCAACTTCCCATTCAACCGCATGCATTCCTCGAGCCTGCTCGAATTTCCTTTCAAATCGATCCTCCCGATGAAGATCAACATCGTTTGCTCTTTGCGATGAAGGGTGCGCTTCACTCTTTGTTGCACCAAGTTCGTGCACGCGGCGAAGCCATTCAATCGTTGGACCTTTCACTTCACCTGGAACGAGCTCCGACTCACCGAGAGCATCTCGCGCCGGCTTCACCAACCTTGGATTCGATGCTGTTGCTCGAGCTAATTCGTTTGCGTCTCGGCGAAGCCACGCTCGAGGGAGCAGTCGAAGAAGTGGAGCTGCTCGCCACTACGGTGCACGCACATGCGGAGCAGATCTCGCTACCCGGTCATCAACATCATCGCGACATGAGCGCAGCACACCGCGCGCTGGCCCGAATACGCGCTGCCTACGGCGAGCGCTCCGTCACGATGGCTCGAATACGCGAAGCGCACCTGCCGGAGGCTTCCTTCCGGTGGGAGCCGACTCAGCACGCCCGGGCTAGCGAGCGGCTCGTTGACTCATCTTTTTCTTCAATGATCCGGAGGGTTTATGCGAAGCCTAAGCCCTTGCCTCCGCGTGAGCCTCGTGAGCCCGAAGCCGGCCCCTCGCTCAGCAAGGACCATGCGATCGAGCACATGTACGGCCCATACCGTGTCAGTGGCGGTTGGTGGAAACGCCTGGTCGAGCGCGACTACTACTACGCCGAAACCGATCACGGAGATTTGCTGTGGCTTTTCTACGACCGCCCTCGGAAACGGTGGTTCTTGCACGGGGTGCTCGATTGAATGAGCGCTTACGTTCCGTTGTGGGTCAAGAGCAACCACAGCTTTCTGGAAGGCGCCTCGTTTCCTGAAGAGCTGGTCGAACGGGCGCATGCGCTCGGACTTTCCAGCATTGCAATCACCGATCGCGATGGCGTGTACGGCTTGGTTCGGGCGCACATGCGTGCGAAGGATCTCGGGATTCGTATCGTGACGGGAGCTCAGCTCACGATGGACGTGGAAGGCCGAGCTCATCACGTCATCGCTTTGGCAAAGACCCGGCGTGGATACGCAGACCTCTGTAGAGCGCTCTCGCTCGGACATGCGCGTCGTGAAAAAGGAATCTCGCTCGTCGAGCTGGTAGACCTGCGAGAAGCACAAGACCTGTTCTTCCTCTGCACGACGCCAGAACCGCTTCGAGCCCTGTGCTCGATTCGAGGGCCTTCGGCCCTCTTCGCCCTCTGCACCCGGCACCTCACCGAGCACGAGAGGCCTGGAGAGAAATTGCTGCGAGCCGCGGCGCGGGAGCTCGACATCCACGTGGTCGGCGCAAACGAGGTCCTCTATCACGACAAAGCGCGCCGTCCTCTACAGGACGTTTTGGCCTGTATTCGTGGTGGAAAAGTGCTTTCCGAGGCGGGGCGGACGACCCGCCCCAATGCAGAGCATTATCTCAAATCGTTCGAAGAGGTCTCCCATCTATATGCCGATGATCCTGATTGCTTGAGACGAACCCTGGACATCGCGGAGCAATGCTCCTTCAGCCTGGACGACATTCGTTACCGATATCCGGAAGAACGACTGCCCTCCGGGCGAACAGAGCAAGGATGGCTTCGTGAGCTGACCTTTCGGGGCGCCTCGGAGCGCTATCGAGGCCGCGTTCCGGGCGACGTTCGTGCTCAGATCGAACGGGAGCTTCAGATCATTCACGAGCTCGACTACGGCGGGTACTTCCTGACCATGTATGAGATCGTCCAATACTGTCGGCAAAACGACATCTTGTGCCAAGGACGAGGAAGCGCCGCCAACAGCGCCGTATGTTTTTGTTTGGGCATCACGTCGATCGATCCCGTTCGAATGGATCTGTTGTTCGAGCGATTTTTGAGCGTCGAGCGTGCCGAGCCTCCCGACATCGATCTCGACATCGAGCACGAGCGCCGTGAAGAAGTCATCCAGCACGTTTACGAAAAGTACGGACGTCGATACGCGGCAATGGTTGCAAACGTCATTCGGTACCGCATTCGTTCGGCAGTACGCGACGTGGGCAAGGCGCTTGGCTTGTCACGAACGGATTTGGAAACGGCCACTCGCTTGCTCCGACATCGGGATGACGTGCTCAATCCGGAGCTGCTGCAGGAAGCAGGGCTCGAAAAGGACGCCCCGACTACGCGCCACCTATGGTCACTTGCTTCGCAAGTCATCGATTTTCCTAGACATTTATCGATACATCCCGGCGGTTTCTTGCTGGGCCACCGGCCGGTAGACGAGATCGTGCCCATCGAGCCGGCCACCATGGAAGCCCGTACCGTCATCCAGTGGGACAAGTACGACGTCGACAACCTCGCCTTGTTCAAGGTCGATCTGCTCGGTCTTGGCGCCCTCACCTGCATTCATCGTGCGTTCGATCTCCTGCGGCAGCACGAGAGTCTCTCACTCGAGATCGCAACCGTTCCGGCCGAAGATGCGCTCACTTACGACATGGTGTCGAAAGGCGACACAGTCGGCGTCTTCCAAATCGAGAGCCGCGCGCAAATGGCCATGCTTCCACGGCTCCGACCGCGCACCTTCTACGATTTGGTAATCGAGGTGGCCATCGTACGCCCTGGCCCGATTCAGGGTGACATGGTGCATCCGTATCTCCGGCGTCGAAAAGGAGAAGAAGAGATCCTCTATCCTCATCCCAAGCTCGAGCGAATCTTGAAGAAAACCCTGGGCGTTCCGATCTTCCAAGAGCAGGTCATGAAGCTGGCCGTCGAAGCCGCAGGCTATACGCCAGGTGAAGCGGATCAGCTCCGTCGAGACATGGCGGCATGGCGAAGGTCTGGACGAATCGAAAAGCACCGATCGCGCATGATCCCCCGAATGATCGCCCAAGGAATTCCGGAAGAATTCGCCGAAAGGGTCTTCTCTCAGATTCGTGGCTTCGGCGAGTACGGATTCCCGGAGAGCCATGCTGCGTCATTTGCCTTGCTCGCCTACGTCACCGCGTGGCTCCGCTGCCATCATCACGAGGCATTCACTTGCGCGATTTTGAACTCCCAACCCATGGGTTTCTACACGCCAGCCACGCTCGTAGAGGACGCAAAACGGCATGGAGTCGAGGTGAGGCCGATCGACGTCAACGAGAGCCGCTGGGATTGCACACTGGAAGAGCGCGACGTCTCTTCGCTTGCGGTGAGAATGGGGCTTCGTTACGTCAAAGGCCTAGGCATGCCCGAGCGGCAGCGGATCGAAGCCGGACAGGCTCCCTATCCAAATCTCGCTACTTTCGTTCGTCAAACGAGGCTCAACCGAAAGGCGCTACATGCGCTCGCAGAGGCAGGTGCGTTCGAATGCTTCGGTCTCAACCGGCGAGATGCAATCTGGCAGGTCCGAAGCCTTTCACGCTTCGTCCGAGATCCCTTGCCTCTCGAGCCGGCTTCTAGTCAGATTTCCTTTTCGTCCCTGGCAAACGACGATCAGGTGATTTGGGACTATCGGGTCAGTGACCACAGCACTCGCGGACATCCGATGCGGGGGCTTCGCCACGCGTTGGATGCGCGAGGCATCCCCGACGCTACGACCGTTCATCGACGGGCTCATGGTGAGGAGCTCGATTACGTCGGCATGGTGATCTGCCGCCAGCGCCCGGGCACGGCCTCCGGCGTCACCTTCTTCACGCTCGAAGACGAAACCGGCTTCGTCAACGTCGTCGTTTGGAAACGAGTGTTCGAGCGTCATGCAATCGTCGCGAAAACCGCTGCCTTGCTCGGTGTGACCGGCGAAATCCAGAAAGCCGATGGCGTCACTCACTTGGTCGCGCGGTCACTCTGGGCGCCGGATGTCACCTTGGCGGATCAGACCTCGCGCTCCCGCGACTTTCACTGATTCGATCAGCCGAAACCGAGAAGTCCTAGCTGCACCACCCAGTACGCGAGGACACCTAATTGCAACCAATAGAACGTACCTCGAACGGTCACGGCGATCTCGCTCGTCGAAATGAGATGCACCGAGGACTGCGCAACGCGTGCCACCAAGACCCAACGCGCGAGCGGATCGGTGATCGCGGCATGATCGGTGACCAACGCAAGCAGGATCAGTGCGCCGAAAATCGGCAGGTTCTCGTAACAGTTTGCATGCGCCCGACACAGTCGGGCGGAAAACGGCGAGACGTCTTCGCCACCCGGGCTGAAGGAATTCGCAGGACGCTTCTTGGCGAAGACGAGCAGCGTTCGATGACTGAGGATCACGATCGCGAGCAACAGAGTCCACGCTGCATAACCAACCAGTGCTAGTGCTGAAGGCGACATCCATTACCTCGATTTGCAGTCCCGGGGTCGGCGCGGACTATACTGCAGCCGCAAGCTACGACGGAACAGTTTCTGCGAGGAGGACGATTGAATGAAAACGCTGGTCCTGACGAGGTCCGAGGTCGAGGAGATCGCCACGATGGAGCTTGCCGTACAGGCCGTGGAAGGCGCTTTCGCCGCGTTCGGGCGCGGAGAGGCGACGATGCCGCCCAAGGTCTATCTGCAGATCGAAGACCACGACGGTGATTTCCGCGCCATGCCATCACGGCTAGGCGAGTCTGCCGGCATCAAATGGGTCAACGTTCATGCGCAGAATCGTAAGCGGTACGGTCTTCCGACCGTCATGGCGGTGTACGTGCTGAACGACGCATCCAATGCATTCCCTCTCGCCGTCATGGACGGCACCTCACTCACGGCCTTGCGAACCGGCGCCGCGGGAGCGGTCGCATCCAAGTATCTCGTCTCTAAGCGGCCGGCGACGGTGAGCTTCATCGGCTGTGGCGTGCAGGCGAGAACCCTCCATGGGGCCCATGCCGTGGTGTTCGAGGGCTTCGAGAGCCTCGCGTACGACCGCAACCGCGAGACCGCCGAGCGGTTTGCCGAAGAGGTGGGCGGGCGTGTCGTGAGCCTGGAAGAAGCCGCTGGTGCAGACATCGTGTGCACGGCGACCCCGTCACGCGCGCCCTTCGTGCGGGCCGAGTGGGTCCGGACCGGAGCCCACATCAACGCGATGGGGGCCGACGCGCCCGGCAAGCAGGAGCTCGAGAGCCAAGTGCTGAAGAACGCTTCGGTCTACATCGACGACATCCATCAGGCGACTGGAAGCGGCGAGATCAACGTTCCGCTCGCCAACGGTGAGCTCTCCGAGAGCGACATCGCCGGCACGTTGGGCGAGGTGGCCGCGGGCCTTCTTCCAAGGCCGGCTGCGGGCGCCACGACGGTTTTCGACTCCACGGGCCTGGCGATCCAGGACGTCGCGCTCGCCCGGGCGATCTACGATCGCGCCAAGTCACGATCGCGCGGCCGAGAGATCGACCTCATCGGACTCGACGGCTAGGGTGAGCGCCGTGCGGCGTATCTCGCTGATCGCGTTGGCATTCGCGACCTCTTGGCCCTTGCTCGCTTCCACGCAAGCGCCGGAGCCCTCGTTTTTGGGCGAGCCTGATCAACCGCGGATCGCCTCCCTTCGAAACGAAGCCGTCACCGAGGTTCGCAAAGGTCGGGGCGGCCGCAGCCTCGCATTTCTAATCACGCTGGCCGACGGAACGCGCGGATACTTCAAGCCCAAGCAAACCTTCTCCGCCGCGCACTGGTACTCGGAGGTCGCTGCTTATCATCTCGATCGAGAGCTCGGTCTCGGCCGCGTTCCGCCGACCACGGGCCGAAGGCTCGATTGGGCAGCGCTCGAGAACGCAGCAAAAGGGGACCGGCGCGTATCCGAGCTCGGCATCGAACGCGACCGCTCGATCCCGGGCGCATTCATCTGGTGGATCCCCGAGCGGCTCGAGCGCCTGCGAATGGGGCGGCACTGGGAACGCTGGGTTCGGGTTCAAAGGACCCTGCCCATCACTCCCTATCAACGACCGGTCGACTACCGGGCCGACCTCAACGGGCGGCCGGGCGTTCGGGAGGCGACCGATCCCAGCCGCCCCGAGGCCGACGCGCCGGACACCGAGGGACGTCCCGCCGAGCTGTCGGACATGATCGTCTTCGACTACCTCACGCAAAACGTCGACCGATGGGGCGGGAGCTTCACCAACGTGAGGACACGTGGTCGTGGTGGGCCGCTCATCTACCTCGACAACGGCGCCGGCTTCTGGCTCGGTCAGCAGCGGCTCGGCCTGATGGAAGCCCGCCTGAAGGCGCTCCAACGCTTTCGCCGTTCGACCGTGGAGGCGGTTCGCCGTCTCGACGTCGACCGATTCAAAGCTCGGCTGAACGGCGATCCATTGGCGCCGGTATTGAACGAGAAGCAGATCGAAGGCCTGGCGCAGCGACGCGCCGCCGTCCTCGAGCACGTGGACGCCATGATCGCGCGATTCGGTGAATCCGAAGTGCTGCCGTGGTAGATTCGATCGGTGACGCAGCGACTTCGGATCCCGGGTGAATGGGAGCGGCACGACGCTTGTTGGATCGCGTTTCCATACTTGGAGAACGAGTGGCTCGGAAATCTCGCCAACGCCCAGGCCGCCGTTGCCGAGCTGTGCCAGGCCATTGCGGAACCGGGCAATGAGCCCGTCCGGCTGCTCGTCCAGAGCGAGGCGCTCGAAGAGCAGGCGCGCGCTGCGATCGGCGACTCTGCTCGGGTCGACTACGTGCGTGCTGACTACGGCGACTGCTGGGTGCGGGATACTGCGCCGCTCCTCGGACACACGCCTTCAGGAACGCTCGGCGCCTTGTGCTTCGAGTTCAACGGCTGGGGCGGCAAGTACCAGATGCCTTTCGACGACCGGGTGAACCGATGGCTCACCGACCGGCTGGATGCCGAAAGGTTCGAGTGCCCCGTGATTCTGGAAGGCGGCGCAATCGAATCGAACGGTGAAGGCACGTTTCTCACCACGGCGTCCTGCGTGCTGAATCCAAACCGGAATCCGCACTTGACCCGCGACGCCTTCGAACGAGCATTGGATGCACAAGTGCCGGTGAAGCGGTTGATTTGGCTCGATCGCGGCCTCGCGCACGATCACACCGACGGCCACGTAGACATGGTCGCGCGATTCGTAGCGCCCGATGCGGCGATCTGCATGCGGCCGGATGCAGACGCACCGAATGAAGCGGTGCTCGCGGCAATCCGGGCGGAGCTGCACGCCGCAGGCCTCGTGGTCCTCGAGCTGCCGGCGCCACGCGCGATATCGGCCCCCGACGGCTCTCCACTGCCTGGGAGCTACTGCAATTTCTACGTCGCAAACGAAGCCGTCGTCGTCCCGGTCTACGGGATTCCCGAAGATCGCGCCGCGCTCGCCGAGATTGCAAACGCGTTCGCGGGCCGCGAGGTCATCGGCGTTCCCGCTCGAGACCTGCTATGGGGAGGGGGAGCATTTCACTGCGTCACGCAGCAGCAACCTTCTCGACCATGACCGCTTCCACGCTTTCGATCTCGACCGTCCAGTGCCGCTTGGATGACGCGCGCGATGCCAACGTCGCGCGAATCGAGGCGCTGATTCGCAAAGCCGCCGCCGATGGCGCCCAGGTGGTGCTGACGCCCGAGCTCTTCGAAGGCCCGTACTTTCCGCAAACCGAGGACGAGCAAGCGTTCGACCTGGCAGCGCCCCTCGAGGACCACCCCACCATTGCGCGGATGCAGTCACTCGCTGCCGAGCTCGGGGTCGTGCTGCCCGTGTCGTTCTTCGAGCGGGCCGGCCAAGCGTATTACAACAGCTTGGTCATGATCGACGCCGACGGCGAGCAGCTGGGCGTCTATCGCAAGAGCCACATCCCCGATGGCCCAGGCTACGAGGAGAAGTTCTATTTTCGGCCCGGTTCCACCGGATTTCGCGTGTGGAGCACCCGCCACGGGCGGATCGGCGTCGGCATCTGTTGGGACCAGTGGTTTCCCGAAGCGGCACGCTGCATGGCGCTGCAAGGCGCCGAGGTCTTGCTCTACCCCACGGCGATCGGGAGCGAGCCCAGCGCCCCCGCAGACGACACCAAGGCCCCGTGGCAACGCGCCATGATAGGCCACGCAGTCGCCAATGCGATGCCCGTAGCGGCGAGCAACCGCATCGGGCGCGAAGCGGAGATGCTCTTTTACGGCAGCTCCTTCATCTGCAATCAGCGCGGCGACATGGTAATCGAGCTCGGCCGCGACGAAGAAGGCGTCGCCACCGCGACGTTCGATCTCGAAGCGTTGCGACGCTATCGCGCCAACTGGGGCTTTTTTCGCGATCGCCGCCCCGAGCTCTACGACAGGCTGACGAGTGATGAGCCGCTGGGCTGATTCGCTCTATGCAATCATCGATGCTGGAACGGCCGAGGACCCGCTGGCGCTGACCAAAGCGGCGCTCTCATCGGGCTGCGCGATGCTGCAGCTGCGCGCGAAGCGTCTCGACGATCGCGCTTTCGTCGGCCTTGCAAAGCAAGTCCAGACGGCCTGCCGGCAAGCCGGCGTTCCATTCGTGGTCAACGATCGCCCGGACATCGCCCGCATCGTGAATGCGGACGGTCTTCACCTCGGTCAAGACGACCTCGGCGTGCGAGAGGCCCGTCTCGTCGTGGGGGACATGCAAATCGGTGTCTCTACACACGACTTCGATCAAGCGACGCGCGCCGCACGCGAGGGCGCGGATCTCATCGCGTTCGGCCCGGTATTCGAGACCGTGACGAAAGAGAACCCGGACCCGGTGGTCGGCACGAAGCTGCTCCGTCAGGTATGCGGCGCAGTCACCCTGCCCGTCGTCGCAATCGGCGGCATCACGCCTGAAAATGCAGGCCCAACGCTCGCGGCCGGCGCCCGTTTCGTCGCCGTGATCTCGTCGCTGCCACACTTCTTGGAGAAGCGTTGACGGTCCTTCACTTGGTTTCTTCGAAGTATTGAATGGCCGTCTCGACCGCGGCTCCGAGCGCTTGATTGATGAGGTTCGACGTCGCGTCCTCTCCGTTTCGCAGCGCCTCGTAGTAACGTTGACGCTCCGTCGCGTGGATGATCACCGGCGGATAACCTGCGCGCATCAGGAGCAGGTTCATGACCAGGCGCGCCACCTTTCCACTGTGCCTAGGAAAGGGATAGATGTGCAGAAGCTGGAAATGCGCCTTGCTCGCCATGCGAACGGGATGCATCGTTTTCTTGGTCTCCGGGTCGGAGAGCCACTGAACGAGCTGACGCATCCGGTAGCTGATCTTGTCCGGCTGCGAGATCTCGTGAAAGTACAGCCGGTGAAGCGGCATGTCCTTGCGATAGGTGGGGGGTCCCTTGCCCTCGAGCTCCTCGGGCGCGAGCTGCGCAAACAGCTTCTTGATCACGTCGAGCGTGACGTTGGCGCGCTTGCGGGTGGCCATCTCCCGAATCATGGCGATGGCGCCCCTGTGGTTTCGGATCTCGTCGTAGACCGGGATCAGCGAAGGGTCGGCGACCGGCTCTTCCCGCATGGCCGCCCGCAGCTCGTCCATCGAATACACGACGCCTTCGAGCGCGCTATCGTGATAGATCCAGGCAATGTCGAAGCGCTCTTGATACTCTTCGCGCACGCCGGGACCGGCCGAATCCATCAGCTCCTGAAGGTAGGCAACTCGCTCCTCTAAGCTCTGACCTTGAAGGGTTTGAACCAACGACAGTCTCCATTACCTGACGGGTCCGCTCCGTCGGCGCCGCGGGGCGGGCGAACCTAACAGCGCCCGCGGGGAGCGTCAACCATGACCGAATCCGGCTACCGAAGGGCGTCCGAAATCGCGCCCCGGAGCCGAGTTTTGCTCGGAACCCCCGTCGAAGCCCATCGGACCACGCCGTCCCGCCCCACGACGATGACCGTTGGAAGCATCTTGATGGCGTATCGCCTTTGAACCGCCCCTGTCCGGTCATGAAGTGTTGGAAATTCCGTGCCAAACGCGGCGTGGGCGGCCTGAAGTCGCTGACGATCGATCGGCTCGACATTGACCGCGTAGAAGAGCGCCCCCTCACCGGCGAGCTCCTCGTGAAGGTCATTGAGAATGGGGGTCGTCCGCCGGCAGGCCTGGCACCAGCTCGCCCAGAAATCGAGGACGACCACCTGGCCGCTCATTTCCGACAGGTCGAGCTCGGTAGGTCCGCCCGGCCGCCCTCCAGCCGCGACGGGAAGCGTCAGGTCAGGTGCCTGCTCGCCCATCAGAGGAGAGGCGGTGCCCCGGGTCATCCATGCATAGAGCGCCACGAAGGCCATCGCTGTGATCAGCCAGTGAATCCACCGGCGTGGCGAGCGCTGGTCCTCAGCCATCATCGAGACTCCGCCAACGGCAGCTCGATCCGGAAGCGGGCTCCGCCCTCGGGCGCGCGATCGAGACTCACCTCACCTCGATGCTCCAAGACCACTTTCTTCACGATCGCCAACCCGAGCCCCGTGCCTTCGGCTTTGGTCGTATAATACGGATCGAAGACACGGTCCCAGTCTTCCTCCGGAATGCCGGGCCCGTTGTCTCGCACCTCGACGAACCCCTTGTCACCGCTGGCGTACGCGCGGACCAAGACTCGGCCGCCCCCCGAGGGTTTGCTCGAATAGACCGCCTGAATGGCGTTTCGAACGATGTTGTCGAGGCCGCGTTTCATCATCATGAGGTCCATACGCACGGGAATGGGCTGCGTTGCACAACTCACTCGAACTGCCACCGGAGCAACCGTCCCGTGGCCGATGTCTTCGAGCATGGCAGGAATCGAATCTTCGATGGCCTGGATCAGCTCGCACAGGTCGGCGGAAGACAAGTCGGCGCTCGGCAGCTTGGCAAACGCGCTGAACTCACCGACCAGTCGGCGCAACGTGGCGACCTCTTCCTCGATGATCGCGCGCGTATGCTCGAGCTTCCGGCGATAGGACTCGTCCTCTCCAGAATAGGTCTCCGCGATTTCCTGTGCGGCGAGCTGAATCGGGGTCAGTGGATTCTTGATCTCGTGGGCGAGCCGTCTTGCGAATTCCTGCCACGCGCTGATGCGCTGCAAGTACTCGATCCGAGTTCGTGATTCACGCAAATCTCGGACCATGGCGTTGAAGGCTTGGGTGAGCTCGGTGATTTCGTCCCGGGCACTCGTCGGCAACGTGACGGTGAAGTCACCGGCACCGACCTTGCGCGAAGCGTCCGCCAACGCCGTCACCCGTCGTGTGACGCGGCGAGACAGAATCGCGCCGATCAGAAAGGCGACCACGATCACGATGAACACCAGCACCCCGAACACCCAGACGTAGATGTCGGAAACCGACGCGCTTTGTCGCTGCAGCCGCGAGTATACGTCCGCGACCTCGCCCGCCTGCTGAAGCCTCGCGAAATACACCTCGGGAACCGCAACCTCGACGGCGATGCGCAGCGTTCCGTTGCCGACCGTCGCCTCACGTTCTCGTGCCGTGGACCGCATCGGCTGACCTGCCGCCGCAGGCCTCGCGACGCGTGCGACCTCGCGCCCACGTGAATCCGTGACGCGGATCGCCTGGATCAGCTCGTACCGCTCCAGAAACGTTTCGAGCAATGGCTCCAAAGCTCCCGTGTCACGCTCGCTTCGGACCGTGGCCTCCACGGACGATCGGACGGCGTCCGCCGCCAGCTCCGTGTTGGAGCGAAGCGCCATGAGCTGGGCGCGTCGTGCTTCGACACCATGAACCAGCTCGGCTCCGAATCGCTCGTTCACACCCACCCGGTAGACCTCGCGCAAAGCGCCCTGCGCGAGGAAAATACTGCCCCCGAGGGCGAGGAACACCGCCAGACCGATGGCGAACAGGATCTTCCGCTCGAACCGGCTCATTCGGGCACCTTCAGAAAATCGCTGCGAAACTCCAAAGTGCGTTCCGCTTGGCAGATTCGGCGTCTCACGATGCTGATGGTGATCGGCCCCACGGGGTCGTCGCCCGCGCTTGGGCGAATCAGCTCTTGGCACTGCTTCTTCGAGATCGGATTGAACTCCGCTCTCACGTAGAAATAGATCTCCCGTCCCTCCTTCGAGGCGTAGCTCTTCGGCTCTCCTACGAATAGGCCCTTCACGGCGAGACAGTGGTCGAGCACCTGGTCCAACGTCTTGAATCTCAGGCTGCCCGTTCCGATGCGAACGACGTAACCGTCCTCCCAGAGGTCTCGCGTCACGTCACAGGTGAACTGACGCATGGCCATGCGTCGGTTCGACCCCTTGAAGTGTGCGCTCACGGTCACCTGGAGCCGCTTGCGGAGCCCGCTCGAGAGCTCCTGGCGAACGCTTTCTTCCGCCAGATCCTTGGCAGAGAATGAGACTTTCGGAGACCCGCGGTCCCATTCGATCCGCATGTCGCGTGCGGGCAAGTGGGCCTGTGCATAGGCCACCGTCGCCACGACCCACATCAGCGCTGAAATCCAGTACCTCACAGCCTGATGAATCCCAACACCGTGGAGAACCCGATCTGGAAAACTCCAACTCGCGTGTCGAATCGAAAGCCGACGTCGAAGGTCAGATCGACGGGAAATCTCGAGAATCCGCTGTAGCCACTCACTCCTCTGCGCGGGTCCCTCAGATCGGTCAGCGAGAGCAGCCCCACGAGCATGTACAGGTCGATCTCGCGCAAGCCGCGCTCCCGAACGCGCTCGTAGACCGGCACGTCGTAACCGACGTCGAGCCTCCACGCGAGCTCGCCGAGATAGTTGTTCTCGATCGACGTGCCCAAGAGGTTGGGTGGAGGCCTCGCATCGAGTTGCATCTCGAGGAATCGCGATGGGATCAGATCGGTCAGATCGGAGATGTGAAATAGGTAGAAAAAGGGCGTGTTGCCGAAGGTGGCTCCGCCGTATGCACCGATGCGGATGGTGTGGTTCCAAGGCAAGCGCCACCACCGGCGCACCTCCGCCTCGAGCCTGATGAAGTCGTAGTCGCTACCGAGGAACCGGGTCCCGACCAGAACGTCGCCCGCAAAGAGCACGCCTTCCTTGGTGATGCCGGGATCGTCTCGCTTGTCGAAGACGAGCCTGAACCGAATCGACGAGACGAAGCTGCGCCCGTCTTGGATGGCGAAATTGACCGGCGCAATCTCGTTTCCGGTGGTCTCGCTGGCCGCCTCGGGACGTTCCAGGACGCTGACGATGTCGCCGATCCAGTCTAGGCTGTAGCGTAGCTTGGTCGTGAAATCCTTGCCGGTTCCGACCATCAAACCGCCGCGGCGATACCGTACCACGGCGTTTTGCACGACCGATGTTCCAGGACATTCGGGCAACCCGCAGGGCACGCTGACCAAGGGATTGTTCCCGTAAAACTCTCTTCCATTCAGGAAATACGTGCCAAAGCGGAGTGCGTATTCATCCTTGATCAACTTCGGGTATTGAAGATCCAGCCGTCCGCCCTGCTGGAACTCGCTCAAGAGCGCCGTGCCGGAAAGACGGATGCCGAGCCCGGCCAGGTTGGTTTCGGTGACCTTGAAGCCGAGCCATGGAAAGAGCTTGCGTCCGCGGTCGGTCGTTTTGGCGACGCCCTCGGAAAGCCCGGCGGCCAGTTGCTCGATGATGAAGGTGTTCCGCTCCTTCACTTCCACCACGAGCACGACGTATCCACGCTCGGCGCCTCGCTCGAGACGTAGATCGACGTCGTCGAACCAGCCGGTTCCCATCAATCTCCACTCGGTGGCGAGCAGCTCGGGCGACTCTGGGTCGAGAAAGTCTCCCTGTTCGAGGGGAACCAGCTTCCGGATCACGCGGGCCCTGGTTCGCTTGTTTCCGATGACGACGATGCCCTCGAGCACGTACCGGACCTGCGATGAAGGCCGCTCTGCCTGCGCCTCTTCGCTCGCCACTCCGTAGCGGTCCCTGAGCTCCTGCGCCTCCTCTGCGGTCGTCTCGTCTTCAGGAACGGGAACTACTTCACCGGGACGATAGGGCTCCGGCTCCGGGTCGACGCCCTGGGCGATCGCGCTCGACGGAGACACGAGACCCAGCAGGGCGAAGAGGCTCAGAAGCCAGCGTCTCGGTCGCAAGCGCGGGCCCACGCCGCCCAGACTACTCCAGCGGCGGGAGCGACGCGAGCAACCAGAGGCAGCCGGATACCACCACGAAGACGGCAGCTACCCAGCCAAGGGTTCGCCAGAAACCAATCGGCCTTCCGTCGTCTTTCGACTTCACGGGCTCTGTTGTAGCAGATTCCGTCGGAAAGGAGGGAGAATAGTCGAGAGCGTCCCAGCGGTCCCGGGGCTCTTGCAACTCGTCTCTGCCGGGTCTGCGGATGACGCGGATGGTGGCGTCCTCGTCGCGCTCGTCGATTCGCGGGCGCAGCCCCGACACCGGCGTGTCGTCCCGCCGGCCCATCTCGGCGAGCCCCGCCTCGAAAGCCTCCAACAAGGGAAGCTGTGTTGGGTTCTTCGGAGGCGCATCGGTGGTCGTGTTCCGGAGCGCAGGGGGGAGCGTCTCACGCGGCGGCGGAACGGCGTCCACCCGAAACGTGCCCTCCGTCCATTCGAGCGCCGTGACGAAATCGCCCGCGGTGCCGCCGTCGATACTCACGTCCACGAGCTCGCCTCTTTCGTAGTACCCGATGGCAAGCCGGCCGCGATGCTCGAGCAGCAACCGCCCGGTGAGCCCCGCGTTCTCGCAGTAGCGCATCAGCTCGGCAGGGGGATGGACCGCGAGCGATCCGCGACGCGTCGTATCGGTTCCGCGTGAGACCGGGAGGTGGGGGAGCTTCGGATAGACGGCGAACTGCCCTTCCCGCAGGGACAGCAGAATCTCGAGCGCTCGCTCCTCCTCAGCGGTGGCTTCGCGGTCCGCGATCTGCCCGTGCACGAGACGAATCGTGCCCGAGCCGGCCGTGCTCTGAAATGCCAGAACGCCCGTCGTGCCGATCTCCTCGAGACCTCCCAGCAGGTCTCCGATTCCCTCCTCGGGGATGACGCCTTCGAAGACTGCCTGTGCCACCATGACTCAGGGAAGTGCTTCCGGACGGCGAAGTTGTCAAGACGCCCCTTCGATCCGATCGCGCCCGGCCGACTCCAAGAATTCCAGAATATTCAGGGGAAGATACCCCGTTCGTCGTACGACGTCGCGAGGCTCTCGAGGGCCAATGCGTACGCGGCGACGCGCGGATTCACTTTCTTTTCCGCCGCGTAGAACATCGTGCGCTGGTATGCGCGGCGCATCATGTGCAGTAGCCTTCGTTGAACTTCTTCAGCATCCCAGTGCTCGCTGTTTCGGTTCTGTACCCACTCGTAGTAACTCACGGTGACGCCCCCGGAGTTCGCCAGGATGTCCGGTATGACGGGTATGCCCCGGTCGGCCAAGACCGCTTCGCCCTCGGGATTGATGGGACCGTTGGCGCCCTCGGCCACGAGTCGCACGTCGAGCTTGACGGCCTCGGTCGCACCGACCTGGTTCTCGAGCGCTGCCGGAATGAACAGATCGGCCTTGGTCTCGAAGAATTCCTGGCGCGTGATCTGCTCGCCCCGCGGGTATCCCTCGATCGAGCCGTGCTGCCGCACGTACTCGTGCAGCTTGTGGGCGTTGAAACCTTCCTCGTTACGGAGGTACCCGGTGTGGTCGCCAGTCGCGATGGTGGAGACACCCAGCTTCGCGAGCAGCAGCGCGGTGTTGGATCCGACGTTTCCGAACCCTTGGACGATTGCCGTGGAGCCTTCGAGGTCGAAGCGCGCGTCCCGCGCCCACTCCTTGATGCAATACACCACGCCCTGACCGGTGGCTTGCTCGCGCCCCTCCGAACCGCCTGCGTTGATCGTCTTGCCGGTGACGACGGCTCGCTGATCGTTCTTTTCATACGTCGGGCCCGTGTTGATGTAGGTATCCATCATCCACACCATGGTCTGTGCGTTGGTTCCCATGTCGGGCGCCGGAATGTCGTGCGACGGTCCGATGTTGTTTCCCAGTGCGTGGGTGAACCGGCGCGTGATCCTGCGGAGCTCGTCGATCGAGTGTTCCCGTGGATTGAATTTGATTCCGCCCTTGGCGCCACCGAAGGGAATCCCGAGCAGGGCACACTTCCAGGTCATCTGCGTGGCCAACGCTTTGAGCTCGTCGAGGCTGACCTGCTGGTGATAGCGGATGCCCCCTTTGTATGGACCCATGATGTTGTTGTGTTGAATGCGATAGCCTTTGAACACCCGTAGGGATCCATCATCCATTCGCACTGGGAAGTTGACGATCAGCTCGTTCTTGGGATGCGCAAGGATGTCTTTGATGTGACGCGGCAAGCGCGTGAGCTCGGCTGCACGCTCGATGTATCCCTGGACGACTTCGAAGAACCCGCGCTCTCGTGGACCGATGGACATGCGCAAATGATGGTACACTGGACAGGGTTTACCGGCGCAAATCTTGCGCGGATCTGCCTTCGGGCGAAAGAACCGCGCGCACAAGGGAAAACGGTTCTCAACAGGCGAGAGAACCTTGTTTTTTCCTAGTGCGCGGCGTTAGAGTCCCACAAAACCGGGCGGCTCTTGCATGTATTGCCGCCGCTCTGCTCTGAACAGCAAGGAGGGTGCAATGGGTAAACCGCAAAGCGACTTCCGTCGGGAGCTGGCGGCGCGTGGAGTTTCACGACGCGAGTTCATGGGCTTCTGCTCCGCGATGGCGGTGGCGTTTGGATTGCCGAAAGGTGCGACAGCGATGATCGCCGAGGCAATCGAAAACAATCCCAAGCCGACGTTGGTCTGGCTCAACTATCAAGATTGCGCGGGCAACACCGAATCCTTCCTGCGCGCGAGCAAACCGACCGCTGCCGAAGTGATCCTCGATCTGATCTCGATCGACTATCACGAAGTGATCATGGCGGCTGCTGGTCATCAAGCTGAAGAGAACCTTCACGCGGTCGTGGAGAATCAAAAAGGCAAATACATCGCGGTCGTCGAAGGCTCGATTCCGACGGGCGCCAACGGCGCGTATTGTACGGTCGGTGGGCGAGCCGCCATCGACATCGCACGCGAGGTGTGCGGCAATGCCGCGGCGACGATTGCGGCGGGCACCTGCGCGACTTTTGGCGGAATTCCTGCGGCCTCTCCGAATCCAACCGGCGCATTGGGCGTCGGCGATGCGGTCCCCGGCATCAAGAAGCTGATCAATCTGTCCGCCTGCCCGATGAACGCGCAGAACATGACGGCGACGTTGGTCTACTACCTGACCTACGGCGACTGGCCCGCGCTCGACAAGCTCAATCGACCTTTGTTCGCGTACGGCAAATCGATCCACGACGCGTGCGAGCGTCGCTCCCACTACAACTCGGGCCAGTTCGTGGAGCAATGGGGCGACGAAGCACACCGAGAAGGACAATGCCTCTACAAGATGGGATGTAAGGGTCCCGTCGCTTTCCAGAACTGCCCGAACGTGGGGTGGAACGACAACACGAGCTGGCCCATCGCATGCGGCCACGGTTGCATCGGCTGCTCCGAACCCGACTTCTGGGACAAGATGACTCCGTTCTACGCGCACATTCCAGGGTTCCCCGGATTCGGCAAGGGTTCGAACGTCGACAAAGTGGGCTTCTGGGCGACCATCGGCGTTACCACCGCGTTCGCCGGACACACACTGGTGCATCTCGGGAAAAAGCGCATGCAATCGGGGAAGGACACGCCCGCCGACCCCAACGTGAATCCCAAAGGAGGTGAGGCATGACCCATATCGTCGTCGATCCCGTGACCCGCATCGAAGGCCATCTGCGCATCGAAGCAGAGGTCGATGGAGGGAAGGTCGCCAATGCATGGTCTTCATCGACCATGTTTCGCGGCATCGAGATCATCTTGCAGGGACGAGATCCGCGAGATGCGTGGGCATTCACGCAACGCATCTGCGGGGTTTGCACGACGGTGCACGCCATCGCGTCGATCCGGGCGGTCGAGGATGCGATCGGAGCCAAGCCTCCACCCAATGCGCGGCTCTTGCGGAACCTGATCATTGCGTCGCAGTGCATCCAGGACCACGTCATTCATTTCTATCATCTGCATGCCCTCGATTGGGTCGACATCGTGTCGGCGCTCGAGGCAGACCCGAAGGCCACGTCCGACCTCGCCATGTCGATCTCCGATTGGGGCAAGTCGAGCGCGACGTACTTCAAGGGCATCCAAGATCGCGTCAAAGGCCTGGTGAACCGGGGTCAGCTCGGTCCCTTCGCCAACGCGTATTGGGGCCACCCCGCTTACAAGCTTCCCCCGGAAGCCAACTTGATGGCCGTTGCGCACTATCTCGAGGCCCTCGAATGGCAGCGCGAGTTCATCAAGATGCATGCCATTCTCGGTGGCAAGAACCCGCATCTACAGAGCTTTTTGGTCGGCGGCATGGCGACTCCGGTCGATCCCAACCACCAGGCTTCGCTCAACATCCACACGATCGCGCAGTTCCGAAAGTTGATCGCCGGCGCGCAGGAGTTCGTGAGCAAGGTGTACATTCCGGACCTATTGGCGGTCGCGTCTTTCTACAAGGACTGGGCCGGAATCGGCGCAGGCACCGGCAACTACATGGTCTTCGGGGAATACCCGCTGAGCGACGAGCCGGACCCCGAGAAGTTCTTCCCCTCGGGCATCATTCGTAACCGTGATCTCTCGAACGTGGAGGAGTTCGATCCGTCCAAGATCACCGAGGCGATCAAGCACTCCTGGTATGAATACGACGGCGGGGACGATCAGACCTTGCATCCGTCCCAGGGCGAGACGAAGCCCACGTACACCGGTCCAGAGCCACCTTACGAGCGGCTCAACACGGACGGGAAGTACTCCTGGCTGAAGTCGCCTCGGTACGACGGGGTTCCGATGGAGGTCGGGCCGCTGTCGCGCATGTTGGTCGCGTACGCTCGCGGCCACGAGAAGGTCCAGGGGCTGGTCAATGCCGTGCTCGGAAAGCTGGAGGTCGGTCCGGAAGCCTTGTTCTCGACCCTCGGCCGCGTCGCAGCGCGGGGAATCGAGACGCAGATCCTCGTCGACAAGATCGGCGACTTCACAGACGAGCTCGCAGCCAACATGGGCAAGGGCGAGCTCCGTATCCACGACAACAGCAAGTGGGAGCCCGAGACCTGGCCGAAGGACTCGATGGGCGTCGGCTTCCACGAAGCGCCGCGCGGGTCACTCAGCCATTGGGTGCACGTCAAAGACGGGAAGATCGCACGATACCAGTGCGTGGTTCCGAGCACCTGGAATGCGGGGCCGCGAGACGAGGGCGAAACCCCCGGCCCGTACGAGGCTGCTCTCTTGGGCACGCCAATCGCCAACCCGGAGCAACCGATCGAGATTCTTCGAACGGTCCACTCCTTCGACCCGTGTATGGCCTGCGGTGTGCACGTCGTCGACACTGGAGGGCGCGAGGTGACTCGCGTAAAGGTCCGATGAGCCCGCCCAGCACTTCGGTCGCCGAGGGCGCACGCCCGCCGCATCACGCGGAGCTCGAGCGGGTCTACGTGTGGGATCTCGTGGTGCGCTTGAGCCACTGGATCATCATGCTCGCGCTCTTGCTGCTCGCAGTCACCGGAATCTACATCGGCAAGCCGTTTTACATTCCGAAGGGACCCGAAGCCGAGCAACTCGTGATGACGAACATGCGAATCGTGCATTTCTATGCTGCGATCGTCTTCACCCTGACCGTGTTCGTCCGGGTCGCTTGGATGTTCGTCGGCTCCCACTATGCGCGATGGGACCAGTTCTTCCCGGTCGGCGCCCGACGTCGCAGAGACGCCATTCGAATGTTCAAGTTCTATTCGTTCTTGAGCAGCAAGCCGCCCATGAACGTGGGCCACAATCCGTTGGCCGGTCTCACCTACATCGCCGTGTTCGGGCTGTACTTCGTGATGATTTTCACGGGTCTCGCCCTCTACGGGGTCAATGCCGGCCTCGAGTACGGTGGCTACATGCGGGAGATCGGCAGCTGGCTCCTGCCGCTGTTCGGAGGCCCGCAAACCGCCCGTTGGATCCATCACCTCGCCATGTGGTTCCTCTTGGGGTTCTTCGCTCATCACATCTGGAGCGCGATACTGGTGTCGCGGATCGAAGGGATGGGCCTCATCGACTCCATGTTCAGCGGGTTCAAGTGGCTGCCCAAGGGTTGGCGCAAGCGCGATGAATGATCGCATACCGGTCCTCGTCTTGGGCCTCGGCAACGTGGTATGCACGGACGATGGCGCCGGTATTGCGGCAATCCACAAGCTGATTCGCGAGTACGACTTGCCCGAGGGCGTCCTGGCCGTTGACGGCGGCACCCTCGGGCTTTCGTTATTGCCGCTCGTAGACAGCGCCGATCAGGTCATCTTGGTCGACGCCGTCGGCGCGGACGCTCCTCCCGGAACGCAGGTGCGCGTCGAGGGCGACGAAGTGGCGCCAGCGGTTTACGAGCGTCTTTCACCTCATCAAATCGGCGTCGCAGACCTCCTTGCCGGCGCCAGCTTGCTGGACCGGTATCCGGATCGCGTGGTGATTCTCGGTGTCGTACCGGATTCGATCGACCTCGGGATGGAGCGAACGCCACCCGTCGAGGCGAGCATTCCGGAGCTCGTGGAGCGGGTAGTGCAAGAGCTGATCTCACTCGGGTATCCGCCGGTCCGATCGGAGAATCGCGATGAAGCGAACGACAGCTACGCTCATCTTGCTCGCACTCTCGGCGTGTAAAGCCGACGCTCGGATCAGCAGCGAATACGAGCAACTCGAAGTCCCCATGGACCGAATCGCCTCCGATGAGGCACGAGCGCGCGGACGCGAGATCTATCGGAGCAAGTGCGCTTTGTGCCACGGCAAGGACGCCGACGGACGCGGAGCGCGGCGCAAGGGCTTGTCGCATGCGCCGACCAGTTTCCAACGACCGCAGTGGCGGCAGAGCGTCACGCCGAAGTACGTATTCCAGGTGCTGAGCGAAGGGAAGCAGGGCACCTCGATGCCCGCGTGGCCCACGTTGACCGAAGAGCAGAGATGGGACGTCGTGGCCTACCTCCTCAGCGTGGCTGAGGACGGACCTTGATGCCGGGACGGCGAATCGAAGTTCGAGGCACGGTACAGGGAGTGGGCTACCGGCCGTGGGTATACCGGATCGCTCGCCAGGCCGGCGTCGGCGGCAGGGTCCGAAACGCGCCTGGCGGCGTGCTGATCGAAGCCTTTGGGGACGAAGCCGATCTCGATGCCTTCGTGATGTCTTTGCGTGAGGAGGGGCCGGTTTCGGCGCGAGTCGTCGACTTGCGGGTGACGCCGATCCCCGAGGAAGAGGCGCCCGAGTTCGTCATCGAGTCGAGCGATTCGGCCGGGTCGAAGGCGCTATCGATTCCACCGGATCTTGCGACTTGCTCGGACTGCGAGTCCGAAGTTTTCGATGCGAACGATCGGCGCTATCGTTACGCGTTCACCAACTGCACTGCATGCGGCCCTCGGTTCACGATCGCGACGGGCATTCCGTACGACCGCTCCGCGACGACGATGGCCGGCTTCGAGATGTGCCCGGAGTGCCGACGCGAGTACGGCGACGTAGACGATCGCCGCTTTCATGCGCAGCCCAATGCATGCCCCGTCTGTGGTCCTGCGCTTCATTTGGAGATGCTCAGCAGCGAAGAGGTGCCGGCGTCCGATCCACTCGATGGCGCCGCGGCGCTCCTACGGCAGGGGGCGGTCATCGGGGTCAAGGGACTGGGAGGCTTCCATTTGGCGTGCGACGCGACCAGCTCGGACGCCGTTCGGCTGCTTCGACGGCGTAAGCACCGCGATGAGAAACCGTTTGCAGTGATGGTTCCCACTCTCGAGGTGGCTCGAGCGATGGCGGAGATGAGCCCGGAGGAAGAAGCGCTGCTGCGCTCGCCAGAACGCCCGATCGTGCTCCTTCGGGAAAGGCCCGGTGGCGGCATCGCCGCCGAAGTGAGCCCTGAAACACCGCTTTTGGGGCTTTTTTTGCCCTATACGCCACTACATCATTTGCTTCTTCAGGCGGTAGGGCGTCCCTTGGTCATGACCTCGGCAAACGTCGCCGACGAGCCCATCTGCAAAGACAACGAAGAAGCCCGCCGCCGGCTCGGGTCAATCGCGGATGCGTTGCTGCTGCACGATCGTGACATCGCCATGAGGTGTGATGATTCGGTGGCGCGCGTCATCTCGGGAGCGCCAACGCTGATTCGCCGCTCGAGGGGGTTCGTGCCGCGGCCGTTCATGCTTCGTAGAACGCTCGCCCAGCCGGTCTTGGCATGCGGGGCGCACCTGAAGAATACGTTCTGCCTCGCGGCGGGAGACACGGCGTACTTCGGGCCGCACATCGGTGATCTCGAAACGGTGGCCGCCCTCGGCTTCTTCGAAGAGGCCGTCGAACGAATGCAGACGATCCTGTCGATCGAACCGCAGGTGATCGCGCACGACCTTCATCCCGGATATCTATCCACGCGGTACGCTTTGGCTCGTCGAAACGCCGAGCTCGTCGCCGTGCAGCACCATCATGCGCACGTGGTGAGCGCCTTGGCCGAGCACGGCCGTGAGGGTCCTGCGCTCGGCGTAGCGTTCGACGGCACCGGAATGGGCGACGACGGCAATTCGTGGGGAGGCGAGTTTCTCCTTTGTTCTGCAGGGAATTTCGAACGCCTAGCGACGTTTCGGCCCATTGCTCTGCCCGGGGGTAACATCGCGATGCGCGAGGTTTGGCGCGTGAGCTATGCGCTCCTTCACGATGCCTTCGACGGCAAGCCGCCCATCGATCGGCTCGCGTTGTTCGGCGCGGTTCCCAAAGCGTCCCTTGGCGTCGTCGCTCAGATGATCGAGCGCAATCTCAACGCGCCACGGGCCCACGGCGTGGGTCGTTACTTCGATGCGTTCGGCGCTCTTGCGCTCGAACGCCCCGAGTCACACTACGAAGGGCAAGTCGCCATCGCTTGGGACTTTGCCGCAGAGGGTCACGACGACGAGGCGTATCCCTTCGAAATCGATCGAACCCGGACACCCATGGAAATCGACTTCCGACCCGCCGCACGCGCAGCGGTCGACGACATCTGCCGAGGAGTGCCCCCGGGAAAGGTCTCGGCGCGCTTTCACGCTGCGCTGGCCCGGGCCACGGTGACGGTCGTCCGTGTCCTGATGGAGCACCTCGAGCGTGTGCCCGTCGTGCTGACGGGCGGGGTTTTTCACAATGCCCGTCTGGTCACG
>DATIUW010000070.1:0-1514 GCA_035466435.1 Polyangiales bacterium
TGGGGACCGATGACCTCCGCCATGTCATCGACGTACCTGGTCATGATCCCGAGCTCGGTGCGCGTGGGGTAGTATTCGGAAAGCTCGGTGATCGCTTCGAACAGACGAGCGCCCAAGGCATCGTAAAAGTACTTGCAGGGAAGCGCCTTTTGCACGCGACGAAGACCGGCGACCGCTTCGGCGCGTAAATCGCCGACCTCGGGATGAAGGTCGACGATGCGAACGCGTTCCTCGTTTTTCAATTTCTCGAATGCGATCATCGACTCACTCCGCGTCGCGGGCCAAACGGATGCCGCTCAGTTGCCATCGGGCATCGGGCGGGAAGAAGTTGCGGTAGCTTCGGCGCGCATGACCCGCGGGAGTCACGCAGCTACTGCCTCGGAGCACGTACTGGCCGCACATGAACTTTCCGTTGTACTCGCCGATCGCGCCCGGAGCGGGGCGATAGCCGGGGTACGCCGCATAGCTCGAGCTCGTCCACTGCCAGGCAGCGCCATAGAGGCTCGGCTGCGATGGGTGCACCAAAGGCGGACGCCCACACAGTGGCGCGGGCTCCGGATCGGCGGTGGAAGCCTCCCATTCGTGCTCGGTGGGCAAGCGCGCGCCAGCCCAGCGCGCGTACGCGTCTGCTTCGTAGTAGCTCACGTGCACCACGGGCTCGTTTTCGTCGACGGCACGGCGACCACGCAGAGTAAAGTTGCTCCAGCCGTTTGAATCGGGCCTCCAGTATGCCGGCGCGAGCCAGCGCTGGCTTTGCACGGCTTGCCAGCCATCGCTCAGCCACAGCTCGGGGCGCTCGTATCCTCCGTCTTCGATGAAAGCGAGGTACTCGCCGTTGGTCACCAGCCGCTGCGTGATCTGAAACGGATGGACGAGCGCGTCGTGCGCGGGTCCTTCATTGTCGAAATGAAAGCGTGTCGGATCGCAGCCGATGCGCACGACGCCGCCCGGATGACGCACCCAACGCATGGACGGAACGGCGGCGGCATCGCGGCCCTCTGCTTGGGAGGTCTCATAAGCCGGGTCGAGCGGATTGCGCGAAAGAAGGTGCTTGATGTCGGTGAGCAAGAGCTCTTGGTGCTGCTGTTCGTGATGGAGCCCGAGCTCGATGCGCGCGGCAGCCGAATCGTCGACGCCGGATTCGAGCAGCTCTAGCATCGCCGCATCGACTCGCTGGCGGTAGGCGGTGACCGCCTCGTTGGAAGGCCTCGTGAGAAGCCCGCGAGACGGCCGGTGGTACTGCTCGCCGACGGCGTTGTAGTAACTATTGAAGAGAATCGAGAACGGTGCAGGTGAAAGGCCTTCGATTCCTGCCGGCGCGAGCACGAAGGTTTCTAAGAACCACGTCGTATGGGCGCGATGCCACTTGGTTGGGCTGGCATCAGGCATGCTCTGCACGCACTGGTCTTCAGCCGAGAGCGGCGCAGCAAGAGCCTCGGTCTGAGCGCGCACCCGCTGAAAATCGCTCGAAAGCTCCTCCGCCGCCGCCATTTCGCCATTCATAGGTACCAGCT
>DATIUW010000071.1:0-1996 GCA_035466435.1 Polyangiales bacterium
TCTTCGGCTTCGAGGCGTTTTCGAACCCACGCGGGGTTCTCAAGCAATGGCTCCCATTTTCGGCGCTCCAGCTCATGACCGCTCCGTTCAACAGCCTGAAGCAGAAGATCATCGACATCAGCATCAAATTCTTCTGAGGCCGACGCCATGTCGTACGACGAGAATCTTGCAGACCGTGTCCGCTAGAGAGCACGGTCTCTACTTCGCCCTTTCATTACCTCCCAAGAAGAAGTGAATCCCCTCCCTGATGACGCGTGAGCTCCCCTGCCAGTACGAGCCCGGCCGCCAACGCAAGCGTGTGCTTTACGTCGGCTCCGGACAGCGCTGTTTCGAGTCGCTCGTGCGCGACATGAGCGTGGGGCATGGCGTCGAGCACGTGGAGTCCGAGGTGTACCCGGCGCTTCGCCTCCGGAAACGGGAGGTCGAGCTGATACCGGTTTGGGACACCCGTGGGGCCACGGCTTCGCTTCGAAGCGACTACGTGAACCTGCTGCTCATCGACCTTCGGTGGTGCGAGAATTTCGAGGATCGAGTCGCAGAGATTCGCAAGCTGCTCAAGGAAATCGACCACGCCGAAGACGTCGAGCAGCGCTATGGCTTTCACCGGATCGTCGCGTTGGTGTCCGGACCGGATGCAAGCCGCATCGATGATCTGATCATCGAGCTCGGCGCGACGGGAGTCCGCCACGTTCTTCGGCAAGACTTCGTTCCTGATGCGCGTCCTTGGTCGAGCGATCCGGAGTTCGCCGAACGAGTGCTCCGATATGCAGTCGATCTCACGGTCTCCCGCCGCATCGGGAAGACCGCCATTTGCGCTTCGGGTGGCGGCATCACCGGCATCTACTTCGAGATGGGTGCGCTCAAGTGCCTGGACGATTGCATCACGAATTGCAGCGTCAACGATTTCGACATGATGTTCGGCATCAGTGCCGGCGCCGTGGTGACCAGCCTGCTCGCAGTCGGATATACGACCGACGAGCTCATGGCTGCCATCGCGGGCGTGCCTGGCGGGCGTGTGCCTCCACTGTCTCTGAGCCTTCTTCGACTTTCCCACTTCAACCACGAGGACATGAGATGGCGCCTCAAGAGCGCTGCTAGGACGGGTGCGCGTGCATTTTGGGAAACCTTGCGCGGTGGCGGCGACGAAACCGCCGACAAGCTCTTTCTCGAGTACACGAGCCTGGTAGGCGCGCCTTTCCATTCCTCCGAGTTCGAAGTGATGCTTCGCAGGCTGTTGCTGCTGTCGGGCAGCGGCAACGACTTCCGTAAGCTGCCCACCGAGCTCTACGTCGGCGCTTCCGACCAAGACGCCCGCTCACACGTCCTGTTTGGCGCGGAGGGGTACGACCACGTGCCCATCAGTAAGACCGTTCAGGCGTCGCTCAGCGTCAATCCTGCCTTCGCCTCCGTGCCGATCGAGGGGCGTTATTACGAAGACGGCGCGATCACGCGTACGTCGAATTTCATCGAGGCCATCCAACGAAACGCCACGTTGATCTTCACCCTGGACCCCTTCGTCCCCTACGTGTCGAAGCTTCCTGGGGTCGCGCACCGGCGGGGCGTTCTTTACAACATCGATCAGGACATCCGAACCATCTCGTTCACACGCTTCGAGCGGGCCCGCGATGCGGCGTTGCGCAAGAATCCCGAAGTCAGCTCGTACACGTTTCTTCCTTCGAACACGCTCAGGCGGCTTCTATCGACGAATCCGATGGATCATCGCCCCTATCTCGAAATTTGGCGCGGCTCGTACCTGTCCGCGTTGAAGCGAATCGACCAGCTCTGTCACCGGCTTCGAGGCGATTTGGCCGAACAAGGGATGCTGCTCGACACCACCAAGGCGGAGCTGGTGGCGGAGCAGCTTCGCAAGACGGCCAAGCTCAGCTTCGAGGACTTCTTTGCCGATCGGCAGGTCGACATCCGCAAGCGTCCCTTCATGCAACCTTCGCAGCTCCCGCCGCCGCCGGTCCGCGCGACCGCGCGGTGAGCTCGGAAA
>DATIUW010000072.1:0-2350 GCA_035466435.1 Polyangiales bacterium
GCTCGCGGGTGGTCGGGTGTCGGTTCGACCACCAAGTGTATTGTCCGGGCTCTTTTTTGAGCTCGCGGAACACGTCGACGAAGCCGAGCGGACCGAACACTTGGTCGAGCCAGGCGCGCTCACGTGGAAGGAAACCCGGGCGCTTCCGGTTCGCGCGAGCGTTTTTGAGGTCGATCTCTTTGTGCGCGACGTTCCAATCGCCGCAGATCACGCAGTCTCTACCGCTGGCCACGAGCTTGGTGAGGTGCGTGCTGAGCTCGTCCATGAAGCGGAACTTGGCTTCTAGTCGGGCCTTGCTGCTGGAGCCGGAGGGAACGTAGACGGAGACCACGCTGAGCTTGCCCTGGCGCAGCTCGAGGTAGCGCCCCTCTGGGTCGAACTCGGCCGAGCCGAAGCCGTGAATCACTTGATCGGGCGGTCTGCGTGTGAAGACGGCGACGCCGTGGCGGCCCTTGTGCTCCCCCGGCTCATAGAAGGCCTGATACCCCGGCGGGATAGTATGGGCCTCGAGCTGCTCTGGGCGCGCTTTGATCTCCTGGAGGCACACGAAGTCGGCGCCCTGCCCTTCCAGCCAATCGTAGAAACCCTTGCGGATGGCGGCGCGAAGGCCGTTTACGTTTAGGGAGATGACGCGCACGCGCGGTTAGTCTAGCGGGCGGCCTAGGAAGAAGTCTTTGGCGGCGCGCTGAGGGCGGCCGGACCCGCGTCAGCGGAAGCGCGCAACTTGGGGCGGGCGCGGCCGATGAAGAGGCATGCGCGACCAAACCTCGAGTAAGCCCGTTGGTGCATCACGCCTTTTGAAGGGCCTTGATAGAGTCTTGACCATTGTGTCAGATGACACAATAATGAGTGTCAGGTGAGACAGTGACCGAACCTGAGACTGAACACGAATGGTCTCCTCCTGAGCCGCTGGCTCTTACAGGCCCGCGACGTATCGCCAAGCTGATGGGCCTTTCAAAGTGGCAGAGCGTGACCGCGATCGAGCTGGTAGAGCACGTCGAACGTGGTCTCCCTCTGACCGCTGTCGAACGTCTGGCCAAACTGGTGGCTCGAGAAGACCCCCGGGTGTTGTACGCACTGGTTTCGCGCTCCACGATCGCTAGGATTCGCAAAAAGCCGAAGCAGCTGCTCACTAAAGAGGTGAGTGAGCGTGCATACGCGATCGCGAGGGTATTCGGAACAGCACTCGACGTGTGGAATGGAGACGACGATGCGGCCGTTCGATTTCTGAACAGGCCACATCCACTCCTCGACGGACGCACCCCTTTGGATGTTGCAACAGAGTCCACCGCCGGCGCGGATCTCGTCGTCGAGATTCTTGGTGCTGGCCAGGCCGGCGTCGCCGTCTGAAGTGCCTAGCCTACGCAGGCCACTTTGCGCATTCCGCATTGGCGATGCGAATGGAATGTATGACATCTTCAGCGGCGAGAGTTCGCGACTCTACCCCGGCCGATGGAACAAGAAGGGCCAAGCCATGATCTACACCTCCGAGCGATACTCCACAGCGATGCTGGAGAAGCTCGTGCGCTTGGGTGAAATGCCTCCAAATCAGAGGTACGTGGAGATCGACATTCCGGTGGGCACCAGTTACGAGGTCGTCACGAAGGACAGTCTCCCTGGCTGGCACGAGCAGAACTGCGCGATTAGCCAGGATTTCGGCTCTCGTTGGCTTCAGGAGTCTCGTTCGGCGATTCTCATCGTGCCGAGTGTCGTAGCGCGGATGGAACGGAATATCCTGATTAATCCGAGTCACGCGGACACCAAGGGAATCCTCGTAGGAGAGGAAATCCCGATATGGTGGGACGAACGACTCTTCGAGCCCACGACCTCCTAGCTATCGACGATGTACGGGCTCTTGCCTTCCGGTCGGTGGGATCGAAGCTCGCGGTGCCGGTAGCATCACACCCAGGGCTCACATTGCTCAAACTGGTAGCAACAATGGTATCTTTCGGCCATGCCCTACCCTGATCCCACGCCTTTCATCACCGCCTTCAATGCCTGGGACCGAAACGACCTCGACGTCCCGCCCGCCGCGGTCCGCGAGACGAGCGTCCAATGCCTGCCCGGGACGCCGGGCGAGCTCATCGCGATCCTTCCTGAAGCTCACGGCAGCTTCATGCGTGACGCGTGCGGGCCGACGTACGAGAGCCTCACCTTTGGCGTGGCGGAAACCACCACTCACTTCGATCCGACCGCCGATATGCTTCCGGATGCGAGCGAGACCTCGGCCGGCCAAGAAGCGCAAACGCAAGCCGTCCGCTACTTCGAGAGCCGGCCTATCACCCTCGTCGAAGTCACCGGCAACGACAACGCGGGCGACCTCGTGATTACCCTTCGCATCGCGCACGAC
>DATIUW010000073.1:0-6024 GCA_035466435.1 Polyangiales bacterium
GGTGACGGTCTTGACGTCCTCCAGTGGGATGTCGTAGGACCAGGCCACGCGCTTGTGCACACCGAGAGAGCCCTTGAGCGGCGTCTGCGGATCGGGCGTCATCAGCAGCACGCGTCCGATGATGCTCACCGCCTCGGCCGCGGCGCCCGCGCCTTCCACGATGCGCGAGGGGTGGCGTAGGCTTTCGCTGCCTTCGTGCGCCAAGTAGCGGATGGCGTTTCCGATGCTGCGGACGGGTCTGAACGCAGTCGAAACGAAATCACGGCGTTTGAGCTCTTCCGTTGGGGGCTCTGCAACTTCACCGATGGGCGCGTCTCGCGCCATGTCCATCAGGCGAAACATGACCGCGTTCATGGCCGTGCCGTCGCCGATGCAATGATGGAGACGCAAGACCATGGCCGCACCGCCCGCCACGTTTTCCACCAGGTGGATGTTCCACAGGGGCTTTGAAAAATCGAGTGGCGTGCTGGCTAGATCGCTGATGAGGCGCTGGAGCTCCGTCATGTCGCCCGGTGCCGGCAGCGCGACGCGATGGATGTGCGCATCCAGATCGAAGTTCGGGTCGACCTCCCAGTGGGGCGTGCCCACCGGCAGCGTCGGCTCCACCACGCGCATGGTGAATCGATCCAGAGTGAGCAGGCGAACCTCCAAGGTCCTGCGGAAGCGCTCGTAGTCGAGTGGCTTGTCGAGGAGCGAGACCCCCGTGATCATCATCAGGTTGGTCGGCTCGTCCATGTGTAGCCAGGCCGAGTCGACGGGCGACATCTGTTTTGTCTTGTTGGGCACGGGTGTACCTTCAATCACACCGGCGCTCGCCGTCAAGCTGGGCCATGCCGATTCGTATTCGATGAGCTTGGGTGGCGGCCGACGATCGCCTTAGGTGGTGCGAATTTAGCGTACACCTCTCAAGTCTGGGCCCGATCCTTTCACCGATCCCCATACGGCGAGAACGACCACGACATTTGGTCCAGTGAGATAGTAGACGTGGTGTCGTGTTGCCGGGAGGTGGATCCGCCGGATGCCTTTCACTTGCGATTGGAGGTAGCGGCTTCCTGTATTGGGCGCGACCTCGAGGGTGGAGAACGCTTCTGCGAGCTCATCGGCAAAAAGATCGGGCGAATCTGATCGGTTGCGACGCCACCAGCTGTCGATGGTTTGGATCTGCGCCTCGGCGCGAGGCGCTACGATCACCTGCCTGAGCACGCTGGGCTCAGCGCTTGGCTAGGTCAGCCAGAACGTCGGCGGCGAGACGCCCTTCCCCGGCTTGGAACGACGCCCATGCTTGCGTGATGGCAGCGTCGAGCGCGGCGCGTTCGGCCTCGTCGAGCTGGTCGCCCGCGTCGTCGATGACGAGGTCGAGCTCTGTGCCTTCGGGAAGGTCGGTCGGCTCGTCTACGATGAGGCGGCCGTTACGAACTCGGGCGCGAATCGTCGACATCATGGTGAGGGTAGCATGCGGCCGTTGGGCGGCCTAGCGGGTGCGGGGTTGGTTTCTGAGCTCGGCATCGATGGGTTATCGGCCGACGGCGCCGGAAGTTGCGTTGGTGCGCGCGTCCGAGGTCCGGTGTCCGCGGGCGCTCCAGTCGATCGAGAGCACGCTGAAGTTTCAGCGGCGGTAGTCTGTCACTTTGGTGATGAACGCCTGATCCGAGTGCTGTTTTTCGTCGTTGGCGCCAAAGGGCTCAGACGTCGCGAGTGGGGCGTGCTAGAGCACGGGTTGCCCCGGGGCGTTCATGCAGCCGATCATTTCCATCAAGAAGCTCAACAAGACCTATGGGTCGGGGTTCGTGGCGCTCCAGGATGTGGACCTCGAGATTCGGCGCGGGGAGATTTTTGCGCTCTTGGGGCCGAATGGGGCGGGGAAGACGACGCTGATCAGCATCGTCTGCGGGCTCGTGAATCCGACTTCCGGGGTGGTGCGGGTCGATGGGCACGATGTCGTGATGGACTACCGCGCGTCGCGCTCGATGATCGGCTTGGTGCCGCAGGAGCTGTCCACCGATTCGTTCGAGACGGTCTGGGCGACGGTGAGCTTCAGCCGCGGGCTCTTTGGCAAGGCTCCGAATCCTGCGCACGTCGAGAGGCTGCTGCGCGAGCTTTCGCTTTGGGACAAGAAGGACACGAAGATCATGGACCTGTCGGGGGGGATGAAGCGGCGGGTGATGATTGCGAAGGCCTTGTCGCACGAGCCGGCGATTTTGTTTCTCGACGAGCCGACCGCGGGCGTGGACGTCGAGCTCCGGCGGGACATGTGGGAGATGGTTCGGGGGCTTCGCGAGAGCGGGGTGACCATCATCTTGACGACGCACTACATCGAGGAAGCCGAGGAGATGGCGGATCGGATCGGGGTGATGAGCAGGGGCCGAATCATCATGGTCGAGGAGAAGCAGACGTTGATGCGCAAGCTCGGCAAGAAGCAGCTCATGCTTCACTTGCAGAGCCCGTTGGCGCGAATTCCAGACGAGCTTCTCGGGCATCCGCTCGAGCTCTCCGACGACGGGTGCAAGCTGGTGTACACCTTCAACGCGCAGGGGGACCACACGGGGATTGCCGCGCTCTTGCAGAAGCTCAATGAGCACGGCGTGCACTACAAGGACATCCAGTCGACCGAGAGCTCGCTCGAAGAGATCTTCGTGAGCTTGGTGCACGAGGCACGATGAATTTCCATTCGATTCGAGCGATTTACTTGTTCGAGATGGCGCGCACGGGCCGCACGCTCATGCAGAGCATCATCGCGCCGGTGCTCTCGACTTCGCTTTACTTCATCGTGTTCGGCTCGGCGATTGGGACGCGCATGGTCGAGATCGATGGCGTCAGTTACGGGGCGTTCATCATTCCGGGGCTGACGATGCTCTCGCTTTTGAACCAGAGCGTCTCGAATGCGTCGTTCGGGATCTACATGCCGAAGTTCTCGGGGACGATTTACGAGGTGCTGTCGGCGCCGGTTTCGTATGTGGAGATCTTGCTCGGCTATGTCGGGGCGGCGGCCACCAAGTCGACGGTGCTCGGGGTTCTGATCTTGGTGACGGCGCGGTTTTTCGTGGACTACGAAATCGCGCATCCGATTTGGATGGTGGGGTTCCTGGTGCTCACGGCGGTGACGTTCAGCCTCTTTGGATTCATCCTCGGCATCTGGGCGGATGGGTTCGAAAAGCTCCAGGTGGTGCCGATGATGATCATCACGCCGCTCACGTTTCTCGGCGGGAGCTTCTACTCCATCGACATGCTGCCGCCGTTTTGGCAGAAGGTGACCTTGCTCAATCCGGTGGTCTATTTGATCAGCGCGTTCCGATGGAGCTTTTACGGGCTGGCGGATGTGAGCGTCGGGCTGAGCGCCGCGATGATTCTGCTCTTTCTCGCGGTGTGCATGTTCGTGGTGCGCTGGATCTTCAAGACTGGGTATCGGCTGCGGCCTTGAAGGGCGGCGTTCGGTCGTGTGGCCAGTTATGGGCGCGTTGCGCTGGCCAAAGACGGCCCTCTACCTGCGGCCCGTCGAACGATGTTCGGGTGCCGAGCCGCGATCTTGAGCAACGCGATGGCGGGGCCTTCGGGTTGGCGGCGGCCCTGCTCCCAGTTGCGCAGCGTGTGGACGCTGATCTCGAGGGCGCGCGCGAACTCCTTCTGGCTGAGGCCGACGAAGCGCCGGAGCAGGACGATGTCTTTGCCAGACTCGATCCGTCCCTCGCGTATGCGCCGCCTCACGGGCGCCGGAATCATTCGTCTGAAGTCGGCGTCGGTCCGCTCGGGGATGTCGAGGTCGTCACTCATGGATTCTTCGCCGGGTCCCACTCGAACCGAATCGACATTGGAAGTGTCGCCTTTCAAGAGAGGTAAGTCAATGGCTTACCTCTGGGAGTCGGGGTGGACTGCGGCATCACAATGGTGATCAGCCGACGGCGGACCAAGTCGCGTGCTCCGGTTGGGCTACTAGCTGGGGCTGCCGGAGATGGCGCGGGGGCGTGGGATGCGCGGGGTGGCGTGCGTTGGCGCGGGCTAATTGAAGAGCGTTCGTTCGCGGTGGTGGACGCGCATGATGGGGTGGCGGCCGAGGATCCAGGTGGGGTCGTCGCCTGGGGGGAGGATTTTGAGGCGGCCGCCGTGCTCGCCTTCGAGGTGGCAGAAGGCGCAGGGGCAGGTGAGGTTGTCGGGGTCGTCGGTGCCACCGTGGGCGCGATATTGCACGTGGTGGAGGGTGACATTGCGCTGGTGGCAGACGGGGCTCGTGCAGCGGTAGCGATCGCGGCGGTAGATCGATTCCCACTTGTCCGAGACGCCGAGCGTGGGGACCCAGGTGCGCCAGAAGGTCGCGCACAGGAACTGGATGAAGCTCGTGCCGGGCAGGACTTGGCGGTGGAGCCGTTCGAGCTGGCGGTAGTGCAGGAGCAGGTCGCCGGGGACGCGCAGGCGGAGGGTGACTTTGCCGTGTGGGGTGCCGGAGATCTGGACAGGTTCGTTGAAGGCTTCGTTTTTTGCTTCGTTGCTGGAGGTCGCGGAGATCTGGACAGCGGGAGGTTCTTCGTCGGGACTTACGGAGATCTGGACAGCATCGTCGGATGCTTCGTGCAGCGCTTCGTCTGTGGGACTCCCGGAGATCTGGACAGCATCGTCGGATCCGTCGCTCAGCGCTTCGCTTCCGGGACCTACGGAGATCTGGACACAGTTGCTCTGGGCGCTCGTGTGCTGGTTCGCGACCTTTCGCAGGAGCTCGCCGCTGAGGATGGCTCGCTCGAGGGCTTGCATTTGTTGGATGTGCTCTTCGCTTGGGGGAGCGCGGTCGGTTTGGCCTGCAAAGCGGGTGGCCATTTCGACGGCTTGGACCTCTTCGCGCAGATGTTTGAAGGTGCGATGGGTGGCGCGGTCGACCCAGGCGCGCTCGGTGTCGTCGGTCGCGATGCGGGCGATGAGCTGTGCGGCTTCGAAGCCGATGCGGCCTTGTTGAAGCGCATCGACGACGTGGTCGAACCCACGGCTGCGGCGTGCGAGGCTGATTTTGCTGCGGAGCGCGGCGCGCGACATGCCGAGCCGCTCGTGCGCGTAGTGGGCTTCGCTCGAAAAGCCGAGCGCCTGCCACCCGCCAAGCCCGAGGAAGCGCTGCGCCATGCGGCCAAAGAACAGATCGCGGCTGGCAAGCTCGGCGCTGTAGTGACGGATGCGCGCGTCGAGCGCTTCGAGGCCCGTAGGCAGGTCGTCGGCGTGGGGTGCCTCGCCCGGATGAGGCGCGGTAGAAACTGCGGGGCGGCTTCGAAGCTCGGCTTGGGCTTGCAGGTGCTGGAGGCGTTGCACGTGCTCGCGCCACGCCGTGTGTTCCGCTTCCATTTGCTCCGAGGTGTCGTTCTCTGCATCGACGAGCTCGAGCAGCGAGATGGTGCCCTCGGCGAGGAGCGACTCGAGGAAGTGGCTTGCGCTGTGCTTGCCGTCCATGTGCTCGACCATCATGCGCGTGGCTTCGAGCGCCCAGGCTTCTTCGAGCGGCACCGTGAGCGAGAGCGTGCGCGTGAGCTCGTCGTCTTCGGCGGGCTCCGGTGCGCTGGGCGAGCCGGGTGTGTTTGGCGAGTCGGATGAGCCGAGTGCGCTTGGTGAGCTTGCCGGGCTGGGTGCGCTTGCTGAGCTTGGCGACGCCTGGTGGCCCAACGCGATGCGCATGGCGTGCACCGTTTTGCCGCGTGCCACTTGGAGCAGCGCCGCTTCGGTTTGCGGGGTGGCATGGCGCGCGAGGAGCTCGGCCATGCTCCAGCCGATGGAGCCGGCTTCGAGGGCCGCGGCCAACTGCGGCAGCGACTCCAAACGCCGCGCGAGGGTGCGGCTTTCGGCTGCCCACCGACCGCCGCGATTGCAGCGCTCGAGCGCGTACGCGTGCAAGGTCGAAAACCCGAGCTCGTGGATGCCGTCGGCCAGGCGGTGGAGGGCTTGGCCAATCCGAAGACGAAGGCGGCCGGCGCCCCGGGCCAGACGGTAAAGCTCTTCGTCGAGCTGGGTGATTTCGCGGGGCTTGGAGGCAGGGGTTTGGTTGAGCTCGGAGGGGTG
>DATIUW010000074.1:0-20494 GCA_035466435.1 Polyangiales bacterium
CCGGCTCGCCGACCTTTCGGCTTCCGAGCTGGGTGATGCACAAAGGGCGTACCGCGCAGTCGAGGCGGCCTTTCTCGATGATCCCACCGACATCGATCTCTTCGAACGACTGGGCGGCGTAGCGGAATCGGCCGGGCTTCACGAGAGGTTTGCCAAGGCATTGACGCGGGCGATCGACGGGGCCGCCGCCCAAAGCGACGTCGAGCTGACGCTCTGTCGCCGGGCCGCCGAGCTGTTCGACGTGGTGTTGGGCGCGCCCGAAGACGCGGCCAGGTTCCACCGGCGCGTGCTCGACGAAGAGCCGGGCGACGGGCCCGCATTCACGGCGCTCAAGCAGCTCTACACGAAGAACGAAGAGTGGGACGAGCTGCGGGCCCTCTATCAACGGCGCATCGAAGCCACGACCGATGCAGGGACCAAGCTCGATCTTCTTCTGCAGCTCTGCTTTTTGTTCGAGGAGATCCTCGACGAGCCGAGGCAGGCCATCGCGAGCTACGAGCAGGCGCTCGAGCTCGATCCTACGCATACGCCCTCGCGTCGCGCGCTACAGCGGCTCTACGCGCGGCTCGGGCGCTGGTCGGAGCTCGCCGAGCTCCTTCGCCGGGATCTGGACGAGGCCGCCGGGCAAGAGGCGGTCGATCTCGCGTACGAGCTCGGGACGATATTCGAGTCGCGGCTCGAGCGGTTTGTCGATGCGGTCGACCACTACGAGCTGGTCTTGGAGTCGAGCCCTACCCATCTGCGAGCGCAGGAAGGGCTTCAACGGCTCATGGAAAGGCGGGAACAACGGCAGCGCGTCGCTGCCATCCTTCAGCCGATTTTCGAAAGCCAGGGAGCATGGGGCGAGCTCGCCAACGTGCTCGAGGTGCAGCTCGAGGATCTCAGCGAGCCCGCTTCTCGGGCTGCGCACCTGAGCCGCATCGGCGAGCTCAGTGAAGTCAAGCTTCACGACGACGAGCTTGCCGTCGCCGCGTATGCGCGAGCCGTCCGCGAGGACGTCGCCGATGGCAGCGCCAGAACCGACCTCGCACGGCTCGCCTCGAAGCTCGGCCGGCACGAGGAGCGCGCCGAGCTCTTGGAGTCCGGTCTCGATTCGGTGGGCGAGGACTTCGCGCGAACTGAAATCCTGCTCGAGCTTGCCGAGCTCTGGGACGTCTCGGCGCCGAACGCCGCGCATGCGGAACGAGCGTATCAGCAGCTCCTACGTTTCGAACGAGACAATCCCGAGATCGTGCTGAAAGCGTCACGCGCCCTCGAGCGTCTCCACCGAGATTCGGGTCAGCATGCCGAGCTCGCCCAGGACCTCCGGCGTCAGATTCGCTTCGAGGACGGCGAGGTCCGCAAGGCCGAGCTTTTCCCGATGCTCGCCGATCTGCTGGAGAACACCCTCGAAGACCCGGATGCGGCGATCGAGGTACACTGCGAGCGGCTCGAGACCGACCCCGCCAACCTGGATGCATTGGCTGCTTTGGAGCGCCTTTACGAGCAACGCGGTCGATGGGAGCCCCTGGTCGAGGTGCTCGAGCGCCGCGCCGAGCTGAGCGAGAGCGAGCAAGAGCAGCTAGCGCTCTGCCGCCGCATCGCCGAGACTTGCGAAGAAAGAATCGAAAGCGTCGAGCGCGCCATCGACGCCTATGGTGAGGTGCTCTCCAGGTTCGGCTCGGACGAGGCGACGCTTCGCGCGCTTGCTCGGCTCTACCGCGGGTCCGAGCGTTGGGAAGAGCTACTCGAAGTCACCGAGATGCGCGCCGAAGGCGCGGTGGATCCCGACGAGCGTATCGCCTTTCGATTCGACGCGGCGGAGCTCATGCGCACGCGCACCTCGGAGGGCGAGCGCGCCTTTGCGCTTTACGGCGAGATTCTCGCAGCGACGCCAGGCCATCCGCCCACGCTGGCCGCGCTCGAAGAGCTCGCTCGGAGCACCGACCGGAACTTGTGCGTCGCCGCCGCCAACGCTCTTTTCGAGCAGTACCAGGCGAGCGGCCGTTACGAAGATCAGATTCGCATGCTCGAAGTCGTCGCGTCCGGAGACGAGCCCACCGAACGGGTCCGTGCGCTGCTCCGTGCAGCCGAGATCAGCGAAGTGGGAAGCGACGACGCCGATGCGGCGTTCGTTTTCACCGGGCGAGCGCTTCGGGAGGGCGTCGACTTGGAGGATCTCGAGCGGGTGCTCCGCGATTACGAGCGCCATGCCGAAACGACCGGACGTTTCTCCGAGCAGGTAGCCACCCTGGCCACCATCGCGCCCGAGCTTCTCGACGCAGAGCTGCGCACGAAGGTGCGAATGCAGGCTGCAGCGGTGGCCATGCGTCTCGGAGATTCGGACTTCGCGCGCGCGCAGTACCAGCGGGTTCTCGAAGAGCAACCCGACCACCGGGAAGCGCTCGACGCCCTGTTGACGTTGGTCGAGAGCCTGGGTGCCACCCGAGAGCTGGTGGAGCTTCTCCGGCGCAAAGTGGAGCTCTGCGAGGATCGAGAGGAGCGTGCAGAGCTGCTGGTTCGCCAGGCGCACCTCCATCAGAGCGAGCTCGACGATCCGGATTCTGCGATCGAAGCGCTCGACCAGGCGCTCAGCGAGAACGAGCATCCGTTGGCCTATGAAGGCCTCGAGCGCCTCTACAGGCGAACGCGTCAGTGGGATGAGCTGGCCAGCCTGTACGAAAGGGAAATCGATCAACGGGTCGGCGATCCAGCCGCCGTTCGGTATGAGCTCGGGGAGCTGTGCTTGCGGCGGCTTGGTGAGCCATGGCGCGCGCTCGATCAGTTCCGCGAGGCGCTGAGCCAGAACCCGGAGCACGAGCCGACCGTGCGGGCCCTCGAATCGCTGGTCGAGCAATCCGAGTATCGGCGCGGGGCTGCGGAGCTTCTCGAGCCTTTGTACTTGCGGAAAATGGAGTGGGAGAAAGTGACCCGCATTCTCGAGGCGCGTCTCGACGGAGAGGAAAACCCGTCGCAGCGGCTCGAGCTCCTGCGGCATCTAGGAGACGTGCAGGAGTCGCACCTCGAAGACCTCGATGGGGCGCTCGAAACGTACGGTCGCCTGTTCGCCGAGGACCCCCACGATCAGCACAGCAAGGAGACACTCACGCGGCTCGCGCGGGCGCTCGGACGTTGGGATCGGCTCGCGGCGATTTTCGACAAGACGTTGCGTGCGGTCGAGGTCGACGATGGCGACACCGCCGCGCTCGCGCTCCAAACGGCCAAGCTCTACGACGAACGGCTCGAAGAGCTCGACCGCGCGGGTTATTTCTACCAGCGGGCGCTCACCTATGATCCCAGCAACAAAGAGGCCGGGGGCGCCTTGGCCTCCGTATACGCGAGGAGCGGTCGCTGGGATGCCCTGCTCGAGCTCGACCGCGAGCGCGAAAGCTTCGCCGAGGCGGACGACGAGCGCATCGCCATCCTGCACGAGGTCGCTCGGATCGAGGTCGACGAGCTCGGCAAGCCCGAAGACGGAATCGTCACCTTCCGGCGGATTCTCGAAGTCGATCCCACGGACGCCGAGGCCGTCACGAGGCTCGATCAACTGCTCGAAGCGGCGGAGCGCTGGGAGGATCTCGCGGCGCACATCGAGCTACGGGTCGACCATGCTTCCGACCCGAAAGCCCGCCTGGCGCTTCGCCAGCGCCTGGGCGAGCTCACCGAGAACGAGCTCGAGCAGCCAATGCAGGCGCTCGACATCTTCGAGGACATCCTCGCCGAGCGCTCCGACTACGAGCCGGCCCTGAAGGCGGTTACGCGGATGATCGACGACGCGGACCACGGTGCACGCGCGGTCGAGATTCTGGAGCCGATCCACCGCCAGAGCGACGATTGGCAGGCCCTGGTGCGCGTTCTGCAAGCCAAGGCTTCGCAAGTCGCCGATGCGCTCGAGCAGGCCGAGATCTGGCGGGAGATCGGAAACCTCCACGAGGCACGGGGTAGCGACCTCGACCAAGCCTTCGATGCCTGGGGCAAGGCGTGGGTCGCCGAGCCCGCGGATGAGATCGCCCGTGCCGAGACGGATCGACTCGCAGCCGCGCTGCGCTGCTGGCGCGCTTTCATCGAGACCTCGGAGCGGGCCGTTCAAGCCACGGACGAGCCGGCGCTTCGCGGCTCGATTCTCCGTCGCGTGGCCGAGGTGCGTGACCGAGAGCTCGGTGATCCGCGGGGCGCCATCGAGACCCATCGACGGGTCTTCGAGGCTGATCCCGACGCGGAAGGAATTCTCGACGAGCTCGAAGGTCTTCAGGTGATGGTGGGAGATTGGCAAGGACTTGCATGGGTTTACGAGCGAAAGCTCGAGCGCTTGCATGATCCCGAGGCGCGGGCCGAGCTTCTCAATCGTCTCGGCGGTCTCTTCGAGGAACAGCTTTCCGACTTCGAGCGCGCGGTCGGTTGTTACGAGCAGGCTGCCGGCGAGAGCCCCGATGACCCCGCGGCCTATGCCGCGCTCGATCGCCTCTTTGCCTCGGTCAACGACTCCGAGCGCCTGGCCGACGTGCTCGAGCGGCGCATGCAGATCGAGACGGAGACCGAGGTCGTCGTCGAGCTAGGGCTGCGCCTGGCCGAGCTCTACGAAGCCCAACTCGGTCGACCCGACGCCGCCTGCGATGCGCTCCGGGCCGTCGTCGAGGCCGATCCCGGACATCGCGGCGCCCTCGAAGGCCTAAGCCGTCTCTACGAGCGCCAGGGGCGGTGGCAGGACCTGGTCGACGTGCTGCAGCGCCGCGCCGACGAAGCCGTCCACGAGCCCGAGCGAGTCCTGATCACCCATCAACTCGGCAACATCATGGAGCGGGAGCTAGACGACGAGCTCAGCGCGATCGCGGTCTACGGGCAGGTGCTACGAATCGACCCTGGGCACGAGCCCTCGGTTCGGGCGTTGCTCCGCATTACCAAGCTCGACGATTACCGCGAGGACGCGGCCGCGGTGGTCGAGCCTTACTTGCGAGAGCAGAGGCGATGGAACGATTTGGCCACGCTGCTTCGGCTCCGGGCCGATGCGATGACCGACCCACATCGGAGAGCCGAGCAACTGGTCGCATTGGCGGACGTGCACGAGCAGGGCCGCCAGGACCCGAACGCCGCGCTCGATGCGCTGTTGCAGTCGGTGGGCGAGCGTCCCGACGATGACGAGATCCTCGACCGTGCGGCGACCCTGGCGAAGAGCCTGCAACGATGGTCCGATTTGATCGAGGTGTTGTTTGCGGAGGCCGGTGCCAATTTGGATCCGGATCGTGGGGCAGCGCTCTACCGCCGGGTGGCGTGCATCTGCGAAGACGAAGTACGCGACCTGAGTCGGGCGATCGAGGCCCACGAGCGAGTCCAGTCGCTGCTCGGTGACGAGCCTGAGACTTTGGAAGCGCTCGATCGCTTGCTTCAGGCCACCGGACAATGGGAGCGCCTCCACGAGGTGATCTCCCGCCGCCTGGACCTACAAGAGGCAGACCGGCCTACGTTGCTCGTGAGGCAGGGCCGGCTTCGAGCCAGTCATCTGGGTGACTTCGAGGGCGCATTGGGCGCCTTCGAGAAGGCCATCGCCCAGGATCCGAGCCGCGAGGAAGCGCTGACGGCAGTGCAGAGCCTCGCTTCCAAGCCGGAGGTCGCAGGCAACGCGCTCGACTTGTTGGAGGAATACTACCGCGGGGCCGGTGATCTCGAGCAGGTGGTGAGACTCTACGAGCAGCGTGTCCAGCTCGCCCCCACCGAGAGCGACCGGGTCGCGCTTCTGACGGAAGCCGCCGCGATCTGGGAGCACGATCTCGGGCGCCCCGAACAGGCGCTCGGCGTCATGCGGGAAGCCGTTCGCACCGATCCTCGCGATGACGCGCTGATCGATTCGCTCGAGCGGCTTGCCGAGCTTTGCGGGGGTTGGGTGAGCCTCGACGGGCTGGTCGATGAAATCGCAGCCCAAGGGGATCTCGAGCGGCGCGAGCTCTACGAGCTCCGGCTGCGGTCAGCCGGTTGGTTCCGGGACCGCATGAGCGACCTGGTTCGCGCCGAGCGAGCCCTCATCGATGCGTTGCCCCTCGAACCCGAGCCGATCGAGGCGTACGAGCAGCTCGTCGGGCTGCTCCGCGACCAAGGCCGCACGGTCGACTTGGTGAGCACGCTGCGCGCCTGGTCCGAGGTCGAGCCGAGCATCGAGCAGCGCATCGTGCTTCTGCGAGAGGCTGCCGAGCTCGCGCGCGACCAGCTCTCGGAGGGCGAGCTCGCCGCGGAGTGTTACCAGGCGCTGATCGCGCTCGATCGCAACGACACCGACGCCCTGCGGGCCCTCTGCGACATTCGCGGGAGCCAGTCCCGATGGAACGAGGTGGTCGGCCTGCTGGAGCGTCAGCTCGACGTCGCACCCGAGGCGGAGCAGGCCTCGATTGCCCGCTCCATGGGAGAGGTCTATCGGGATCGACTGAATGATCCGAGGGCCGCCATCACGGCCTATGAGCGAGCTCTCGAGCTCGATGACGATGACGCATCTGCGATGGACGCGCTCGAAGCGCTCTATCGAGACCACGATCGGCTCGAAGCCCTGCGCGCTCTCCTCGAACGGCGCGCCGAACGCGCGACCGGATCCGAGCTGACTGTCTTTCAGCTTCGGTTGGCGCAGCTCTACGAGCACTCGTTCCGCGACCAGCATGCGGCGATCGAGATGTTTCGACGCGTGCTCGAGGCCGATCCGGACGACGAAACGGCTCAGGCGGATCTCGAAAGGCTTTTCGAGGCGACCGGCGCCTGGGATGACCTCATCGAGCTGTTGACCTCGAAGGTGGAAGCGGCGACGGACGAAGCGCGACGTGGCTTACTCGGGCGCATCGGAGAGGTTCACAGCGTCAAACGAAACGACGTGGACCAGGCGATCCAAATCTACGAGCAGATCAACGAAGAGCTCGGTCCCGACGATCGCTCGCTACGCGCGCTGGCCGATCTCTACGAGCGTCGGCAGAGCTGGACGCAGGTCGCCGACGTGCTCGAACGCTTGGCCGCTCGCCTCGACGCGAAGGAAGCGACGCAGCTCTATCTCCGGGTGGCGGACGTGTGGGAGCAGCGCGTATCGGACGCCGAGCGGGCGCTCGAGACGCTGCGCACCGCGTATGAACGGTTCCCGCAGGATGTCGCGACGCGAGAACGGCTCAAGGGCTACTTCCAAGCGAGCGGCGACTACCGTGCGCTTGCCGAGGTGCTCGACCAAGAGCTTCGAGGCGCCGCCTCCGATGGCGAGCGTGTGGCGCTCTTGCGTCACATCTCGAACCTGTACCGCGAGCAGCTCGGCGACCCGGCTGCGGCTGCGAGCTACCTCGAGCGGGCGGTCGCGCTCGACGGAGAAGACCGCGATGCGCTGGTTCCGCTCTGTGACCTCTACATCGCAGCCGGCCGCCAGCACGATGCGGTGCCGATCCTGCGACGCATCATCGAGAGCTTTGGAAGGCAGCGCGGCAAGGAGCTCGCGCTCCACTACCACCGACTCGGCCAAGCGCTCGCAGCGGCGGGCGACGCGCCCGGGGCGCTCGAGGCGTACGATGCCGCGTTCAAGATCGACCTGACGAACGTGGCCATTCTTCGTGACCTCGGCAAGCTCACCCATGCCAACGGTGACCTCGATCGTGCCCAGAAGAGCTTCCGGGCGTTGCTGCTGCAAAAGCTCGAGCCCGACTCGGGTATTCAGAAGGCCGACGTCTATTACTACCTCGGCGACATCGCCGCGCAGCAAGACGACGCGCGCAAGGCGATCACCATGTTGGAAAGGGCGCTTGCGGAGGACGCCGCGCACGCGCAGGCTTCCGCGCTCCTAACCCGACTCAAAGGTTGAAGCATGCTCCGAGGCAAGGTCTCCATCGACGGGCGCGTCGTCGACAGCGTCGACGCCCATGTATCGGTATTCGACCGGGGTTTCCTATATGGCGACAGCGTTTTCGAGGTGTTCCGCACGTACGAGGGCGTGCCTTTCGCCGAGCGCGAGCACCTCGAGCGACTGGCTCGCTCGGCAGAGCTCCTGATGATCCCGATGCCGGTTTCCCTTCAGGCGCTTTCGTCCGAGATCGCGGCGACCTTGAAAGCAGCCGGCTCGGGAGACTGGTACGTGCGAGTGATGATCACCCGGGGCACGGGCCCGCTCACCTATGATCCATCGACCGCCGTGCAGCCGTTGCGCGTGATCATCGTCGCGCCTTTGTCGCTGCCGCCTGCACGGCACTACGAACGGGGCATCGCGGTCGCATTACTGCGGGCTTCGAGACCTACGGACGACGAGCGCGCGTCGGGCGCCAAGGCATCCAACTATCTGGCCAACCTCTTGGCGGTCCACGAGGCCAAGCAACTAGGCGCACAGGAAGCCTTGATGCTCGGACGCCGGGGCCAGATTCTCGAGGGCGCGTCGAGCAACTTGTTCGTCGTCAAAGAAGGAAAGGTGCGGACGCCGGAGCCGGAGCCGGGGATTTTGGTCGGCATCACGCGAGCCACCGTGCTCGCCGCAGCCGCCTCGGAAGGGATCGAAATCGAAGAGACCGAGGTGCGGCCCGAAGATCTCTACGAAGCGGACGAGGCCTTCATCACCAGCAGCATCCGGGAGGTGATGCCCGTCGTATCGGCAGACGGGCGACAGATCGGCGCGGGTGTCCCCGGGCCGATCACCAAACGGCTTCACAGCGCGTATTTGCGGGTGGTCGGCGCCGCGACCGGCGCCGGGGTTTGACGACCCGGCCACTCCGCACTACATGCTGCCGCCAGGACGAGTTTCATGTCGGATACCAGCAAGACCAAGGCGCGACGGCGCCGCAAAAAGGCTGCCCAAGGCAAAGACCGGAAAAGGACCCTCGAAAAGCAGGGTACCACTCCGAAATTCCCGATCGATCCCGAAAAAGCCGCTGAAGCTGAAGCCCAGGGCTGAGAGCCCGTGGGGCGGGCCCGGCCGGCTCCCCCGCTCAGTGAAGCGTGTGGGACTCGCCGTCGTGCTCCACGATGGGCACACCGCCGTCCGATAGCCTTTCGGGCCGCGAGAGCGGTGCGGGTGGCGGCTGACTCGCAGCGTTGAGCGCCTCGAGCTCTTCGCGGTGTTCCATCTGTTTGAGCTTGATGTGGTGGTAGCGGCGCCGCCGGCGATAGGCGACCACCACCAGAATGGCGGCGGCGACCCAGACGGTCGAGCCGGTCAATAGCGCCGGCAGGATACGGTATCGGGTCCGGAGGCTCTCCCGCCAGTGGCGCTCGAGCCCGACCCGGGTCCACCCGTATGCGTTCGCGAGCGCCACGTCGAAGGTCTCTCCACCGCGGAGCGACTGAATCATGCGGTGGAAGCGGCGCTCGTCGTTGTCGCTTCGACGCAAGAAGCCGACTACGTCGGCGCTCTGTGCGTAGGCCAAGTTCACCTCGTACGGACGCCTCGGAAAATGCTCGTCGAGCTCGGACAGCCGAAGCATCGAGCGCTGGGCGGCGGCTCTCAGCAGCGATTCCATGCGGGGCAGCAGACGGACTTCGGATTGATGAATGGCCACGCCCTCGCTGAACCAGCGCGGCACGTCGTTCCCGAGCACGGCCCGATGAAAAGCCACGTGAGACAGCTCGTGCACGAGCACGACCTCGAGGTCGGGCGGCTCCCAAGTCTGCGGAGCCGACATGGTCAACAGAATGACGCACCATTGCGGATACGCGACACCCGTTGCGTAGTCGGGCGGTGGCGCGCCGGCCGGCGCCAAGGCACGCATCTCGCGCGGGTTGCGGGCCACCCGAATGATCAAGTCGTCCTCGATGGGCACTCCGAAGTCGTCGACGACCTCGCGCCAGTGGTCGTCGAAGCGCTCGATCAGCTCTGCAGCGCGATCCTCGAGCGCCACCGGGAACGTCCAGGTCACCGAGCCCACACGCTCGGTGGCGTATCCGTCCGGCGCAGGCGGCAGCACGAATTCGAGCGGCTCCTCAGCGGCTGCGTCGCCCGACGGCACGAACGTCGCGAGCACCGATAGGATTGCCGCGAGAAAAGCTGAGTGGGGTCTACTCTTCACCGGGTCTAAATCTTAGCAGTGGGGGGCCGACCACGTCAGTGTTACGTCGATCAATGATGAGATAGGTTACACCGCCGGCCAGTAGCGCTCCGGCCACCACGTACGGCCACGCTTTTTTCCAGCGCCGTTGGGCCCGGGTTTGCTCTTTCTCGTCTTTGGGTGGGCCCGTCTCGGCCTTTGGTGCAGCCGCTCGGGGCGCGGGAGCCGGCGGCTTGGTCCAGCGAAGCTGGGCTTGCTCGGCGCGGCTTTCGATGAACTTCACGCGTTGCGCTGGTGTGCTCTCGGCGAAGGTGAGCGTGCCTTCGTAGAACTGGGCGGCGCTCACGTCGAAGACCTCCATGACGATGCCCCCTTCGCGCCGAATCACGACCAGCGCGTCGGCGCCTGCGATGAGACCGATGCGCTGGTACGCCGAGGCGTCTTTCGCCGGGTCGACACCCAACCCTCGCCGAATCGATCGCAAGCCTTCGAGCCCGTCTTCCTCTGCGGCCGGCTCGCCGCGCAAGGCTGCGCTCAGGGCCGGATCGGTGGGAATGCGGAGGCCGGCGAGAGACGCTTCGGTTTCGATGAAGGCCGCGGTGTTGCGGAGGGTGTCGTCTGGATCGCCGGTGACGACCACGGCCAGTTTCGGAGGGGCGGAGGCAGCGACAGTGTCAGTGTCAGTGTCAGCGTCAGCGTCAGTGTCAGCGTCAGCGTCGGCGCCAGTGTCAGCTTCAGCGTCGGCGTTGGCGGGGTTTTGGGTTGGGGGTTGTGCTTGCACTGGGGTTGCCAGGAGCAGGGCGCCCGTCATCCAAAGCCAACGCATCCCGAACGATAGGCAATGGGGGTCATTCGCGCTAGCGTGCGGGCGGGCGGGATCATGGGTGAAAAACCTTCCTTGATGCACGGGGTGTGTCTTTGCCTCGGGTACGACGGCACGGATTTCCATGGCTGGCAGGCGCAGCCCGGGCTCCGCACCGTCCAGGGCATGGTCGAAGAGGCCATCGACGAGATGGGGATCGAGCACAGCCAGGTCCGTGGCTGCAGTCGGACGGACGCGGGCGTGCATGCCTTGGGTCAAATCGCGAGCTTTGCGGCCGCGATCGAGGTGCCCCGCGAGGGCTGGATCAGCGGCCTCAATGCGCGGCTGCCCGAGGACATCGTCATCCACGACGCGCGGGCCTGCTATCGCCGCTACAATCCGCGCTTTCACGCGGCGCACAAGCGGTACCGATATCTCATCCGGTGCGGTCCGCGCCGGGACCCGATGATCCGCCGGCAAGCCTGGCAGCTCGGCCCGAGCGGCATGCGAAAGGACGTCGGTACGCGGGGCGTTCGCGTCGAAGACTATCTCGACGTCGATGCGATGCACACTGCCGCCGCATTCTTCGTCGGGGAGCACGACTTTCGCGCATTCCGGCAATCCGGAGACCAGCGGGAGATCGTGGTCCGCGAGATGTTCGAGGTCAGTCTCTTTCCGGGGTGGGGCGGACGGCCGGACCTCTTGGCGGTCGAGGTGGTCGGCAACTCATTCATGAAGAACATGGTCCGGATCATGGTCGGGACGCTGGTCGACATCGGGCGCGGAAGGCTGATGCCCGACGCGGTGCCTGCCATGTTGGATGAAGGGGCTGATCGTTCCGATGCGGGCCAGACCGCTCCGGCCCACGGACTCACGCTGGTCGAGATCGCGCTCGGGCGCTTCGACGGGCCGGGCGACGCGTTCGATCGGCCTACCGAGGCCGAGCCGCCCTGCAGGAGCTAGAACGTGAGGCCGACGCCGCCGGTGAAGTAGAGCTTGTCGCCCACAGGGGCGCGATTGTTCGCATCGGAGCCAGCGAGCTCGAAGAAGAAAAACGAGCTGTTGATGCCCCAGTCTTCGTCGAGGGCGTTGGCGCGGCGCCGATTGATGAAGTTGAGCTCTACCGCGAACTGTGCGGCCCAACCGAACCCGTGGCTTCGCCCCGAGGACTTCTGGCCGCTCACTTCCTCGTTGAAAAAGACGCTATTGTAGCCAACCTTGCCGGTGAACACGAAGGGCACCGGCGTCTCGCGGGCAAGCGCGTCCACCCGGAGGACGAACAGAGCGTTCACGGGGAAAATGCTGAACTTGGCGCGGTCGCTCGAGGGCACGCAGGTGTCGCCGTCGCCGATGCAGGCGTTGCCTTGGTAGCCCGCCCAACCGCCCGCAACTCCGATGCCGATGGGGCCGACGTAGGGAATCCGATAGAGGAAGAAATCGAACTCAGCGAGCACGAGCGGACCGTTGTCGCCGGGGTACACGTCATCGAAGATGGGGTCGCCGGGATCGGGGCGGTAGGCGCCGATTCCGACTGAGAGCAAATAGCCTTCGGGGCTCCAGCCCGGTCTTGCGGGATCAGCTACTGGTTGCGCCTGCGCATGGTCGGGCGCAAGCCCCGCCGCAACGACGAGCATCAACGCCGATGGTAGATACTTCACCGACGCCGCCTCCGAGCCAGAATGACGGCAAGCGCGAGCCCCATCCACAGGATCGTCGAGGCTGTTGCCGGATCGCGGAGGCTCAGCGGGGAGACGGAGCAACCGGTGCAATCCCCAGTCGCTTCGCAAAAGCCGGTCGTGGTGATGGCGTTCACCTGGGTGCCCACGGAAAGGGGTCCCAGATTGCCGCCGTTGGCGCCCGAGGACTCGATGAACGCCCGATCCTGCGCGGCTACGAAGATGTACTTGGTATCTCCCACTTCCATGCCGAGATCGGAGGCACGAATCGTCTGGCTCGTTTCGTTTTGGCCGGCTGTGATGTTCTGGATGAGCCTGGCGGTTTCGGGATCATCGACATCGCTTTCGTAGAAGCGGTAGATCCAAATGTTGTCCGTCGGTCGGGTCCACGAGATCCCAAAGCTCTGCCCGACCTGTGTGAGGTTGTTCGTGATGGAGAGCTCCGCCGGGGGCGCGACATCGACGATGATCGGCGCAATGCCGTAATCGGTCCCCGGCACGTCGGTGCTGCCGGGGTCGGAATTGCGGAAGGCGAAAATCTCGTAGGGGGTCCCCTGAAGGCCCGAGGTGTCACAGGTCACGACACCAGTATCGAGGAGCTCTTGTAACGTCAGACCGCTGATCAGGTTGTCTGGCTCGACGGTGCGAGGGTTGCCGGCCATCTCCCTGCAGCTCTCGCTGGTGGTCATGCGATTCTCGAACTCCTGGCAGTTGCCCTGCTCTCGACCCGCCCAGAGGTAGACTTGGGTCACGGCAACGCCCGCGCCGGTCGTAATCCGAAGCTCGTATGTCGTGCTCGACGGGTCCGCGCACTGCTCCGCGTTGAACCAGGCGTCCTCAGTCGCCTCGAGCACGAATCCATCGATCCGGTTGATGCGGTCAGCCTGCTGCGCACGTGCCGTGGTGGACAAGGATGCGATCAGGATGGCCGCGAAGAACGAAGCTCCACGCATGGCCCGGTTCGAGTGCAATCCCTGGGCCAATCTCGCAGCCGGAAAAGCCGAGTGTTTTCGGGAAGGCGGCGGACAAAGTGGCATCATCCGACCCTCTTCTACGCCAAGCCCTGACATTTCGTCACTTTAATAGAACGCACTCGGCGATTTGGATCGCGTTCAGGGCCGCGCCTTTTCGGAGGTTGTCCGACACGACCCACATCTGAATTCCGCCGGGGTTTCCGATGTCGTCGCGGATTCGGCCGACGTACACGGGATCGCGACCCGCCGCGGCGATGGGCTGCGGGTACACCCCATGCACGAAGTCGTCCACCACCTCGACGCCCTCGGCCTGGCTGAGGAGCTCCCGTGCGCGGGCCGCGGTCAGTGGCTTGTGCGTTTCGACCGTGATCGACTCGCTGTGTGCGGTCACGACGGGCACGCGCACCGCGGTCGGTGAGACAGCGATGGAGGGGTCTCCGAAAATTTTGCGAGTCTCCGACACCATCTTGAGCTCTTCCTCTTGGTAACCGGAGTCGGGGTCCGGCTTCCAGTGCATGAGAAGATTGCGGCTCAACTGGCCGGAAAGCTTTTGCTTGTCGACCTCGACGCCTCGCGTGGTGGCTTCTTCTTGGGCTTCGAACGCGGCGACCGCTTGGGCGCCGGCGCCGCTGATCGCTTGGTAGGTCGAGACGACGACGCGCTTGAGGCGGGCTTCGTCGTGGAGCGGTTTGAGCGCCACCACCATTTGAATGGTCGAGCAGTTGGGGTTGGCGATGATCCCCTTCGGCCGGTTGGCAGCCGCCCTGGCGTTGACCTCGGGGACGACGAGCGGGCACTCCGGGTCGGCCCGGAACGCAGACGAGTTGTCGACGACGATCGCACCCCTGCTGACGGCGATCGGCGACCATTCTCGCGAGGTGCCGCCGCCTGCGGAAAAGAGCGCGAGGTCCACCCCCTCGAACGCTTCGGGTGAAATCTCGACCACCGTGTGCTCGGTTCCCTGGAAGGTCACGGTTTTGCCCGCGCTCCTTGCCGATGCCACCGGCACCAGCTCGCGCACCGGAAATGCGCGCTGCTCGAGCACGCGAAGCATCTCCGCACCCACCATCCCGGTGGCGCCGACCACCGCAACTTTGAGTCCCTCGGCCATGGTCAATGGCTATAGGTTAGCCCCGCCAGGGCGGCAAGCTGGCCCATCATTGGCTTGCGTATCATGCCTCTCGTAAGGAGCATTCATGAGCATTCATCGTTTTACGGTCCTGATCGTCCTTGCTGCCGTCGTTTCGTCGCTGAGTCTGAGCCGCAGTCGCGCCCAAGCGCCGCCCGGATTCGCGGTCGATTCGGACATGCAACCGGTCGTCGAGGGCGACGATGCCGCCGCCAAGGCGCTCCGCTCGCTCTACGTGCCGAACGGGCTGACCTCGGACGCGGCGGTGCAGCAAGTCATCGCGACCTCGCCCGACGTGCGGCGAACCACCGCGCTCTTGAACGAGGCCAAGGGGGGCGCCCTGCAAGCCATGTCCGGGCTCGTGCCCAGGCTCGAGCTCGTGGCCCGCTATGCCAGGCTGAACCCGGTCGATCAGGCGGGTCTCACGACGGGTTCTGATTTCGACTTCGAGGGCTTGATAAGCCAGCTTCAGGATCCGGCCGCGCAGCAGCTCTGGACCGGTCTCGCCAATTTCGAATTCCCGGTGCTCACCCAACAGATCGACTTTCTTGCAAACCTCACCTATTCGTTGACCGGCTCGCTTGCGCAGGCGTTGCCCGCCTACCGCGCAGCGAAAAAGAGCAGGGTCGCGGCGCAGTATCAGATCGAAGCCGAGAACAACAACGTCGCTTTCAACGGCCGGCAAGCGTACTACGAATATGCGCGCGCGGAGGCCGGGCTTGCGGTCGCCAAGTTCGCCCTCGAGGCTGCCGTCTCGCAGCGCGAGGAAACCGAGGCTCTGGTGAACGCCGGCTCCGCCGCGCGTGTCGACTTGCTTCGGGTGCAAGCGCAGGAAGAAGCTGCGCGCGTGGCCGTAGAGCAGGCCAACCTCGGCTTGCAAGTGGCGGCCCGTTCGCTTCAGGCGCTGATGCACACCGACGAGCTTCCCTCGCTCGGTGAGGACTTGTCCGAGCCGGTGACCGGCGTTCCCACCGGCACCGAAAAGGAGCTTCAAGAGCGGGCATACCAGCATCGTCCCGACCTCTTGGCGCTGCGGAAGTACATCGAAGTGACGCAGCACCAGCTCAAGTCGGCCAACGGCGGCCGCGCGCCCGATCTCCTCTTGAACGCCGGCGCGCAGTACTCGAATCCCAACTTGCGCGTCGTCCCGCAGCAGGACCGGTTCATCGGGACTTGGGAGGTGGGGGCCGCCGTTCGATGGATCCCGAACGAGACCATCAACGCGCAGGGGCGCTCGCGGCAGCTTCAAGCCGAGCTCGAGCGCGCCTATGCCGACACGACCCTGCTCGAGGACGCGATTCGGGTCGAAGTGGCCGAGGGCTATCATGGAATCGAAGCCGCGCAGAAGGCGATGGAATCGGCGAGGCTCGGCCTCTCTGCGGCGCGCGAGGGCTACCGCGTGACACGCGAGCAACTCCAAGCCGGCATCGTCAACACGACCACGCTGCTTCAAGCGCAGACCGAGCTCATCCGTGCGCAAGTCGACGTGGTGGAATCGGCCATCGGTCTTCGCATCGCCAAGGCGCAGCTCCTCCGTGCCGTCGGGGAGATGCCCTGAGTGCCCATCATCGTGGCCGCCGCCGTGATCATCGAGGACGGCCGGGTGCTTCTCACACGGCGCAACGAAGGACAGCACCTCGCAGGGATGTGGGAGTTCCCGGGCGGCAAGCTCGAGGATGGAGAGTCACCCGAAGAGGCGCTGGTCCGCGAGTGCCGTGAAGAGTGCGGCATCGAGGTCGGCGTCGCCGAGGTGCTCGACGTGACCCACCATCGCTATCCCGAAAAGGACGTGCTGCTGCTCTTCTACCGATGCGAGCTCCGTGCCGGAGAGGTGCGTCACCTTCAGGTTGCCGACCATGCGTGGGTCGCGCCCGCGGATCTCGTCACGTACGCGCTTCCACCGGCGGACCAGCGCGTCGTCGCGCGGATTCAGGCGCTCTTTGGCTCAGGCACCTAACGGACGCGGGCGCCTTCGATCACGATGCGACGCACGAGGCTTCCTTCGTCGGCCGGCATGGAAACCGGCTCCGCGAGGATCAGGATCGTCGCGCCGGTCGCTTGCGTCTCGAAGCGGTAGAGCACGCCTTTCGGCGTCGCTTCAGGCGTTCCAAACACGGCGGTGAGCTGCCCGACGTTGGGCTTCGCCTCGCTGAGGTCGAAGTTGATCTGCGTCACCTGATCGCTCGCCGGCGTGATGAGGGTAGCTCGGTATCCGTCGTAATAGAGAAGCGCTTGACTCTTGGTCCGCGCCTTGACGACGCCCTCCATCTCGGCGGCCACGTAGTCGACCGTGGCACCGGGCTCCGCCAGTGCGCGCGCAGCCGCACGCACTCTTTCGATGGACACCTCGTTGCCCCGAGCGAGCCGAGCCGACTCTTCGTCCTCGGTGCGCCCGTCGGTGCCGCCGCGCGAGCAGGCAGCCCAGACGGAGAGGCTTCCGATCAGGAGCAAGAGAAGAGGGAGGTGAGGGCGCTTGGGCACGTTCGTTCCTGGTCCGCGTTTGTACCGCGAAACCACCGCGCCTCCCAAAAACAACGCAGCGGGCGTCAGTTACGCGAGAGCGCGTCGGACACGCGGCTCGTGCTTTTGGTGTGGATGCGAACCGAAAAAGGATCGCGCTCTCCGCCGATACGCTCGATCGAGCGGGCGCCGCCGAAAAACGACGAGGCGGCTCGTTCGAGCGCAGGCTTGTATGCTTCGTACGTGGCGTCTTCGTTCGGAGCGCGCAGACGATCCTGAACCCGGAAGAAGACCTCGCTCGTCGAAAACTCGAAACCGAGTTCGTTTTCTTCCTCGAGCAATTGGCAGGCCCGGAGCGCACGACGGAAGGCGTCGTCGATGCCGGCCTGGAAGTCCCCGTCGAAGCCGCGCTTGCGACTGTACAGCAAGCCGGGACGGTCATCGGCCACGTCGAGGTAATAGTCCGACTGGTGGCCGATCAGCACCACACCGGGCCCCTGCGGAACGTGCGCATAGTCAGCGACGTCGATGAGGAGCTCGTCGGGGATCTTCTTTTCCCGAATCCATTCGTGAAAGACGGGAATGAGCGTCTCGAGCTCGATGTCTCCCGCTTTGGTGTAGAGCTTCACCTGGAATTTCGTGGCTTGCATGTCGGTTTGCTCACTCTGCGGCGACGGCAGCGCGCGATTGGGTCAAGCGCTCATAGCACGCGTGCGCGGCCTCGAGGACTAGCTGCGCTTCGTCGAGCGTGCGGTGCGCAATCTCCTGGTCGGCCTCTTGGTACGGCTTCTCCTCGTGCATCTGCAGGAGGTAGCTGGCGAACTTCCCCTTGGCGAACGGGTCGTGGAAGAGCTCGGTGTCGTGCAGATGCGTCTTGAAGTTGGCGACCACGTCGTCCGGATCGTCCTTGACCTGCACGTCGAGGTGACGCACCAGCGCCTTGGCGGCGGTCACCATCGCGGTGAACGCGCCCGTCGCCGCGGCTGCGGCTTGGCCGGCATCGAGGGCGTCCTGCGCATCGTGAAGCTGTTGTTCCGCCTCTTGCAGACCGAACTCCACGAAGGGCACGATCTCACCTGCGCACTCGCCGACTCCGATGTCGCCGATGGTGTACTCCCGCGGGTCGCCCCAATCGCTGTAATAGCTCGGGTCTTGCTCGTACGAGGGCGGCTTTTGAATGGGCGCGAGCACCTTGCGGAAGTCTTTTTTGCCCACGCGAGCGATGAACGCCTGAAAGCTCTCATCCCCGTTGCGATTGGCCAGGTAGTGCTCGGTGATCAGCTCGACGGCCTTGGGGACGTTCTTTGAGGGCACCGCGCCCACGACCAGGCCGTAGCTCTTGGCATTCTCGGTCCACTGGCCGCCCAGCACGATGTTGAAATGCGGAACCTTTCGGCCGCCCACCTGGCGGCTGACCCCGGTGAAGCCAATGTCGGCGACGTGGTGCTGACCGCAGGAGTTGAAGCAGCCGCTGGCCTTCATCCGAAGCGCCTCGACCGCCGGATCGAGATCTTCCTGAATGACCGAAAGTCGCTTGCGAAGCTCGCCGGTGAGCCCGCGCGAAGACGAGATACCGAGCTTGCAGGTGTCGGTGCCGGGGCACGAGGTCATGTCCGTGATGGTGCCCGCACCGGGGTCAGCGAGGTCGAGGGCATCGAGGCGCTCGTAGAACGCGACGGCGTCCGCGCCGCTCAACCATCGGAAAGCGAGGTTCTGCTCGACGGTACAGCGAATCGAATCACCGGTGTACTCGCGCGCCAGGTCGGAAAGCGCGCGTCCCTGTGCGGAAGTGAAGTCTCCGAGCGGAAGCTTCACGACGGCCGTGTAGTAACCGTCTTGCGCTTGGGGCTTGAGGTTGTGCTCGGCCCAAGCCCGGAAAGCGGCCGGGGCGTCGGACGGAATGACGCCCGCGTCTCGCACGGGCTTTTCATCGGTCGCATGCAGATCATCGAGGAACGCCGTCCAGCGTTCGTCGTGGCGAAGCCCTTCACGTTCCTCGGCGACCAGCCGCTTGAACTCGTCCATGCCGAGCTTCTGCACGAGGAACTTGATGCGCGCGCGCGCGCGGCTCTGCTTTTCGCCGAGGCGAGCGAACACCCGCGACACCGCTTGGGCGAGCGGAAGCAGCTCTTCTTCGGGGCAGAACTCCGCAAGCACCTTGGCCTGCACGGGCACTGCGCCGAGCCCCCCGCCGACCACGACGCGGAAGCCGCGCTTGCCATCTCTGACTCTGGCGACCGCGCCGAGGTCGTGGAAGGTGACGAGACCACAAGGATTGTCTTCGCAGCCCGAAAAAGCGATCTTGAACTTGCGGCCGAAATCTTGAACGTCCGGGTGCCCCAACAGGAACTGCACCATCGCGTTGGCATACGGCGTGACGTCGAACGACTGCGTGTTGCACACGCCCGCATACTCGCAGGCCGTCACGTTACGCACGCTGTTGCCGCACGCCTCGCGAGTGGTGATCCCGACTGCCGCCAAACGGCGCATCATGTCGGGTGAGTCCTCGATGTGAACGAAGTGAAGCTGAATGTCCTGTCGCGTCGTCACGTGCAGAATCGAGTCCGAATACTCTTCGGCGAGCTCGCTCAGCACGTCGAGCTGCTCGGCGGTGAGCTTGCCGAACGGAATCTTGATGCGCATCATGCCCGGCGCATCCCACACGGTGTCGGGACCCTTGGTCAGATCGCCGCAAGGGAAGGCGAGGGGCCGCTGCCCGGTGCCATCATCGCGCAGCCCGTTGTCGTATCGCTGGCCGTACACGCCGCGGCGAAGACGCGTCTCGGCGAAGATCTTGTCGTCGATCTTGCCTTGTTTCTTGAGCTCGATCTGGCCCTCGAAGAGATCGACCTCGGTGCCGAGTTGCTCGGGAATTCGACCGCTGAGCTGTTCTTTCCACGAAATCATGGTGCTCCTGTGCGCGAGCTGCACAAACCGCTGCTTGCGAGCTCTGACTATTCCGTAGTTTTCCGGCAGGTCAAGTCAACAATCGAGAAATTGTGATGCCTGTGCCAATTTATGCAGTTAAATCAGCCAAAAATATACGACTAAAATAGTAGGGATTATGTTGATGCGGCCGTGCTTGCTGCGCCGGAGGTTGCCGCTATAGTGCCGCCGCCCGGCGCCCCGCGTTACGGTGTCTGGGAGCATTCGGGGATCGTCTAATGGTAGGACTCGAGATTCTGGTTCTCGCTATCTAGGTTCGAATCCTAGTCCCCGAGCCAACCTGCCCTCGATTCGGGGATTACGGATGCGGGGCAGGCAGGACAGTGTTAAACACGCCATCGCAAAACTGATTCAAAGGCCCCATCGTCTAGTGGTCTAGGACATCGGCCTCTCACGCCGGTAACGCGAGTTCGAACCTCGCTGGGGTCACCGGAAAAACAAGGGATCGCGTCGCACGACGCGGTCCCTGTTTTGTTTGTGGCACCCTCGTGTCAGCGGATTGCATCAGGACCTGCCGGCAACTGAACGGCTGCGAGGCGGTTTGCGAGGCC
>DATIUW010000075.1:0-16137 GCA_035466435.1 Polyangiales bacterium
ACTTTTTCCTGATCGCTTCGGTTGCGTACTACGTGTACTTCCACCGGTTCAGGTCGCGCTTCCATCCTGGTTACAGGCTCGACGCCAAGGAGATGAAATCGGCGGTGCAATGGTCGATCATCGGCATCGTCGGGAACGCGGCCTTGATGCTGCCCATTCACATGCTGATCGCGAAAGACTACTCCAAGATGTACTACGACGTCAGCGAGCACGGCTGGGGCTGGCTCGCAGCGCAGATCGTCGTCCTTCTCGTCTTCACCGAGACCCTAATCTACTGGACACACTACGCTTTCCACAGGGTGCCGTGGCTCTGGAAATACATCCATGAACGCCATCACAAGTACCGGGTCCCGACGCCGTACTCGGCGCTTTCGTTCAACCCGATGGATTCGTTCCTTCAGGCGGTCCCGCACCACATCGCAGCGTTCTTTTTTCCACTTCACGCGGGCGTATACCTCGCCTCGGTGACGTTCGTGACTCTTTGGGCCGTCTGCATTCACGATCGAGTCAGCTTCGTGCGCTGGCCGTGGCTCAACTACACCGACCATCACACGCTCCATCACTGGTACAGCGACTTCAATCTCGGACAGTACTTCACGTTCTGGGATCGCCTGGTGGGCACGTACCGCAGCCCGAAGATCGACTACGCCGACGTGCCCGAAGGAATCATCTACCGGCCGCGCCGCGGGTACGTGCCGACGGCTACGGCGCCTTCTGCACTCACCGCGAGCCCGCACAGCGCAAATCGAAGCTTCAGCGGGTGATCCGGAAGTCGGTGTACTCGCCGGTATAGCTTCGCCACCGCACTTCGACATCGTCGACACGGGCCGTCGAGGGTCCGGAATACGCCCAAGACAGAAAGTCTTTCACGTCGTCTTCCTCTCCTTCGGCTACGATCTCGACCGAACCGTCGGGCCGATTTTTCACCCAGCCGCTCAACCCATGCTGGCGGGCCTCACGCTGTGCAGTCGCCCTGAAGTAGACGCCCTGGACGCGACCGCGAACGATGAGATGAATGCGCTTCTGACCCATTGCTCAGTTATTACGCATCGATCGAGGACCGCCAACCCTCAGCCGTAGCGCAGCTCGAGGACGTGAAAGTATCCGAACACGAGCAGCTTGCTCACATGACTGCCCACCGTACCGCCTTCCTCCGTGGAGAGCTTTCTGGCAAACGCCAGCGCCTCGGCAGCGTGCACGGCGAGCAGCCCTAGAAACACCATCCGGCCGATAGACGGCTCCGGGATCATCGATGGGGTCAAGTAGGACAGGAGACCCCAAGCCCATGCCGCGAGCACGACGACCTTGCCAAGTGCGATTGCGAGCTTCATGCGGGAAGCATAGTCAATCGGGCAGGCGCATGATACCTGGTAACGGCCATGCCGGCGCTCCTTCGGGAGGTGGAACGTCGAGAAGCGCCGCCAAGGTGGTGGCGACCCTCAGCACGTTTTGCGGCTCCTTACTGGTGCGTCGCTCGACGGCCGTGCCCCACATCAAGACGGGAACCCGTCGGTCGTACTCCCAAGGGCTTCCATGGTTCGTCCCACCATCTTCAGATAGCGCGTCGAACCATCCAGGGTCGGTAACCAAGTACAGGTCTCCCGGCGGAGTCTCCGGAAGCGACGCGCCTACCAGCCGTTCGATCTCGTCGCGGCTGTCCCGGAGCTTCTTTCCGTCGTTTGCATCGTACACCGCACGCACGCCTTCCATGGTCGGTAGAGCTGCCCGCAACGCCTTGGTCAGCTCCGCGCGCCGCGCCTTTCCCGAAGGCGTATAGGTGAACAGCGGCGGTACGTAGCCCGCAATCCAGTCGCCCGCGCCAAGCGCCGAGTCCGCGGCTTGCTCTGCCGCGGCGACCAGCGCTTCCGGCTCGAGACGGCCGCCCGAGCGCTTCTCATCGCGGATTTGCTCGGGGAGCTCGGCCACTCCGTGATCTCCCGTCAGCACGAATGCGACGGGACCTCGCGCTTCGACCAGCTTCACGAAGTGCCCGAGCGCGCGGTCCACACGCGCGAGGTTGTCGGCATACTCCCAGGAGCCGATGCCCCACAAGTGGCCCACGATGTCCGTGCCCGAGATGCTCATCACCAAGAAGTCAGGCACCTCGTCTAAGCCCATGCGTTCCGACTTCACGGCGGCATAGGCGGCCGCGAGTAGGTATTCGCTGGACTCCGGAGTCGCCGAGAACGCGTACCACGGGTTTGGGGTCTCGCGCGGATCATGGGGAAACAGCGGGAATATCTCCCCGGGTCTGGCGTCAGGTCCGAGCAGACGCTCCAAACGATCCGGATTGGCGGGCTCCCATGGTTGCAGCAAGCGGTCGACCGGGTTGGCTTCGTTGAAGCCCACTAGCCAGTCCGGCACCTTCGATGCAGTCACGTAGTAGCTCGACGTGGTCATGCGCCTGGCTTCGGCGTCGTAGAAGACGGCGATGTCTGCCTCTCGTCCCACCGGCAGGACGGCAGAGCGCGCCTTCATCGAGATGCCCACGATGCGCGCCTCGCCAGCGGTCGCATGGTGGAGCGCGTCGGCCACCGTTTCGGAGCGAAGGAGCATCGGGCTCACGAAACGGGCGGGATTCCCGATCACGGCATGTTTACGGTCGTCGACCGTCCGCCGCGAGCCGAGCTCTGCGTCGTACACTGCGTTGCTCACGATGCCGTGGACCGCCGGGGTGACGCCGGTCGTCAGCGAGGCGTGACCAGGAGCGGTTTGTGTGGATGCGAAGGGATACTCGGCTACGTGGACGGCGCCTTCGCGATGGGCCCGGCGAAGCGCGCCGTTCTTTGGAAGTAACCCGAGGTGCTCATCCAACACCCAGGCGCCGAGCTGATCCATCACGATCAAGACCACCAGCTTCGGCGCCGTATCGGACTGGGAAGCCGGCTCCGGAGGTGGCGTGTCATCTTCGACCACCGCCTGGGGCGGAGGAGGCGTCGTCGTAGCACAGGCGGCAAGTCCCAGAAGCGTTCCCGCCAGCAGCACCACGAGGCGCCGTGCTGGGGCTCCCGTCGAGCTCTTCATCACGGACGCAAGTTAACGTGGCAAAGGGCGCTCCGCTAGGCGGCCGGTACGAGTGCGCTTGAAGCTAGCGATGGTGCGGCTCAAAGAAACCTTGGACGGTATGGACGAGCAATCGACTCGACGGATCGAAGCAAGGGCCCGCGTGGCACGCGGTTGGTCGCTCGGCTTGTACATCGCCGGCATCGCTGCGCTCGGGGTTGGCGTGCTCGTGGGTGGCATCGTGGCCGCGGCCTCAGGCTCGGTAGCCGGGTGGACCGCGGCGGCGATCATCATCGGCGGGGGCGCGGCCACCGGCGGCTTGGGACTGTGGGAGAGCCGCAGATTCGATCGCCGGGCGAGCCAGCTCGAACGAGCGGCGTCGGAACATCGTCTCTACACACTCGCGGAGGCGCACGGCGGGACCTTGCGCGTGGTGGATGCGGCTCGGGGTCTGCAGATGGCAAGCGATGACGCCGAGGCGCTTCTCGATGGGTTGGTCGACGAGGTTCGTGTCTCGCTACAGGTCAGCGACGAGGGCGAGATGCGCTATGTCTTTCAGGAGCTGAGCAGGGCCCGTGCACCGCGAGTGCGGGTGGAGGCGAGCTCGCCCGAAGCTGCCGAGGAGAGCACGGTCGACCCGGAGACCGCCAAGAATAGCTAACGTATCGATATTACTCACGTACCTAGCCTCCGCCCTTGCGTTCGGTGATTCCGGGTACGATGATTTGCCGGCGAGGCCTTCCTAAGCTAGATACCGCGGCCTCGCTGAGCGACGGAGCACGACACCCATGAAGCCCGACATCCATCCCGAATATCAAGTGGTCACCGTGACCTGCGCTTGCGGCGCGTCCTTTCAGACGCGGTCGACCAAGAGCGTCGATCAGGTGGACATCTGCTCGGAATGCCACCCGTTCTACACGGGGAGGCAGAAGCTGGTGGACACCGCGGGTCGCGTCGAGCGTTTCCGTAGGAAGTACGCGAAGAGCAAGAAGGGCGAGAAGCCCGAGACGCCAGAGGCGTCTACCGAAAACTAAGGCGCCGTGCCCCGGAAGGGCGTCATAGTGGCGACGACGGCCCAACCGTACATAGGTGGGCAGGCCGTCATCGAGGGTGTGATGATGCGCGCTCCCGCGTGTCTGACCGTGGCCGTGCGGCGTCCCGACGGCACCATTGCGCTTCGCGAGGGTCCCTACTCGTCGCGGTGGTCGAGGAAGCTCTGGAAGCTTCCGGGCTTTCGCGGTGTGGCCATGCTCGTCGAATCCATGACCATGGGCTTCGCGGCCCTTCAGTTTTCCGCGGAGCAGCAGATGACCGAGGAGGAGTTGGCCAAAGACCAGGGCTCGGGACGGCTGGCGGTGTTCATCTCCACGCTGCTCGCGCTCGGCTTGTTCATTGCATTGCCTCAGCTCTTGGCGAGCTTGACTGCGAAGGGAGCTGGGCTCGATCTCGGGCTGACCGACACCGCGTTTCACGTCTTGATCGGTGGCTTCAAGCTGATGATCTTCGTCGGCTATCTATTCGCCATCAGCCGCATCCCGGACGTACGGCGGCTCTTTCAGTATCACGGCGCGGAGCACAAGACGATCAACGCGTACGAGAAAGACCTCCCGCTCACCGTCGAGAACGTGCAGGCGCAGACCACGCTGCACCCACGCTGCGGCACCACGTTCCTGGTGGTCGTGATCGTGGTTTCCATCGTCTTGGGTTCGCTTGCGGCCCCAGTCTTGATGCCCAACGTCGAGGGATGGCTGGGTCAGGGCTCGCTCCTGCTGATTCGAATCGGGCTGCTTCCCATCATCGCGGCGATTTCGTACGAGCTCCAGAGACTGAGCGCCAGGTTCTTCACGACTGGATGGAGGCGGCTGCTGCTCTATCCGGGATTTTTGTTTCAGAAGATCACCACGCGTGAGCCGGACGACGATCAGGTCGAAATCGCCATCGCCGCGATGGAGGCCGCCGCTTGGAGGCAACGGATTCAGGACAGCGCCCCTCACGGAGAGGACCCAATTGTCTTTGCGAGCTTCGCCCGCTTCAGGGAAGTATTGAGTAGCGAAGGCTCCTTGGGTGCCCCTCGTGCGGTCTGAACATGCTTCCTGAGGCCAAGCTCGAGTCTTTGTCGGCTCGATATCGCGAGATCGAAGAGCTGCTTTGTCAGCCCAACGTCGTGTCCGACACGAAGCGGTACACGGCACTCACCCGGGAGCGAGCCGAGCTGCAGGACGTGGTCGAGGCGTACGCGCGATATGGGCAAGTGGTCGAAGACCTCGCGGGACACAAGCAGGCCCTTTCGGACCCGGAGCTTCGCGAGCTGGCGTCCGAAGAGATTCCGGCGCTCGAGGCAGAGCGTCAGCGTCTCGAGGAATCGATCAATCTCTTGCTGCTTCCCAAGGATCCAAACGACGAACGGGACACCATCTTGGAGATTCGTAGTGGCACCGGTGGAGAAGAGGCAGCGCTTTTCGCCGCAGATCTCTTTCGAATGTACTCACGGTACGCGGAGTCACAGGGATGGAAGGTCGAGATCATGTCGTTGAGCGAAGCCTCCGCCGGTGGCATCAAGGAGGTCATCGCTTCGGTTTCGGGAGACAACGTGTACTCGCGGCTCAGGTTCGAGGGCGGAGTGCATCGCGTGCAACGCATTCCGGCGACGGAGTCACAGGGACGCATTCATACTTCCACGGCGACGGTGGCAGTCCTTCCCGAGGTGGACGACGTCGATGAAGTCCAGATCGACCCGAATGATTTGGAGATCAGCGCCACGGCAGCAGGTGGACCGGGCGGTCAACACGTGAATCGAACCATGTCGGCGGTGCAGATCAAGCACATCCCCACGGGCATCATGGTCCGCTCCGAGCAGCAGCGATCCCAGCACCAGAACAGGGCCAAGGCCATGCAGATTCTGTCGGCGAAGCTCCTCGAGATCGAGCGTGAAGCTCAAGCCAGCGCAATCAGCTCCGAGCGCCGCAGCATGGTGGGCACCGGCGAGCGCTCGGAGAAGATTCGGACCTACAACTTTCCACAGAACCGAATCACCGATCACCGAATCCAGCTCACCCTGCACAACCTGGATCGGGTCATGGAAGGCGACCTGTCGGATCTTTTCACCGCCCTGCGCAGTCACCGTCAGGCCGATCTCATGCAGCAGCAGGCCGATAGCTAGATCGCTACGGGATCAGGCCTTCTTTTGCGAGCTCGCTCGCCACGGCGGCAGTCATCGAGTCGATGATCTCGGCCACGGAGTCCGGGTTGACGGTTTCTGATTGCCCGGACCAGACCAGACCGCCGGTGGCCATTGAAAACAGATTGGTTTCGAGCCGGAATGTCGTGTCGGTCTTGAAGTAGCCCGGCTCGTGCACGGTGGCATAACTCGTCACGTAGTAGTCGTAGTAGTACCCGTACCCATGGTGGACCTTGGGAACGGTGTAGGACTTCGACGGGACGTACTGTTGCTCCTTTTCGACGCTCAATAGACGCGTGGTCACGACGCCATCGAAGCGGCCGCCCTCGACCGCAGCCAGGATTTGCTCCTTCGTGAGCTGCTCGCTTTGCGGTAAGAGCGTCCAGCTCGACACGGCCTCGGCGCCCTCGGCCTCGAGCGCTTGGACGAAGGTATCTTCGAACAACCGGCGGCCTTCGTCGTGTGCCACGCCGATGACGAAGAGCTTGTGGAAGGACACGTCCTCGAAGCCTGGATTGCGCCAGGTCAGTGGAATGGAAGTCTTGCTCTTGTTGCAGGCGGCAATCGCCAAAAGCGCGATGAACCCGATCGAGAGCTTCGATGAGATGGACCTAGTCACGGAGCGGAAGCTACAGCACCCGACACACCAAGGCTAGCGTCACGCCTCCTCAGCATCCGCGGGCCCCGGCTCCCCCAATCCTCGAACCCGAACCGCGATCCCCAAAGGACGGGTCGCGACGGGCGCAAGGACCGGGCTCAGAAAAACGCGACACGGGGTTCCACGGAACGGGGCGGTTTGCAAAGGTGGCCCGGTGCACTTGGGAGCTTGGGCCACGCAAACCGCCCCTCGGGCGGCGCGCCAATCGGAGCTGGTTGCTTGCTTGCCGATTGGCACTTCGCACGTCCGTTCCACCCCATGTCGCGTTTTTCCGAGCCCTCCATACGTCGACTTCTCCGGGGGCCGAGGTTCGTTGATCGAGACCCGCGGCCCGCTGGCGCTGACACTGTCGCTGGCTCTGCCGCTGCCGCTGCGGCCGACGCTGTCGCTGATACTGACGACTTCTAAGGAGGAGGTCGGGGCGGGATGGGCAGCACAGCGAACGGGCCGGCGCCTCGTCGTAGGTGGACTTGAGGCGGTGGGGGCGACGGGGCGCCCGAGCGCGAGCACGCCCGTCGCGACCCGTCCTCCGGCGGCTGAGTCGACGATACCCCGTGTCGTGTCTTTCCGAGCCCGTCCTTACACCAGTCGCGACCCGTCCTCCGGGCAGCCGGTCGTGGCGGCCTCGTCAGTCGTTGCCGTTGTTTCCCAAGTGACCAAGCCGGTCTTGCTTGGTTTTCAGATACTCGCGGTTGTCATCGTGGGCCTCGACCTCGTGCGGCTCGCGGCGGGTGACCACGATGCCGTCCTGTTTCAAGCCATCGACCTTGCGGGGATTGTTGGTCATCAAGACCACGGAGCGGACACCCAGATCCTTCAACATGTCGGAGGCGACTCGATAGCCGCGTAGATCGTCTTCGAAGCCGAGCGCGAGATTCGCGTCCACCGTATCCAGGCCTTCATCCTGCTTGGCATAGGCCCGAATCTTGTTACCGAGACCAATCCCGCGACCCTCTTGCCGGAGATAGAGCAGAACCCCAGCGCCCGCGTCTTGAATGCGTGCGAGGGCCAGATCGAGCTGGTCCCGGCAATCGCATCGAAGGGAATGGAACACCTCTCCGGTGAGGCACTCGCTATGGACGCGAACGAGCAGGTTTTCTGCCCCCTCGACCTCGCCCACGATCATCGCGAGATGCTCTTTGTCTCCATCGAGCTCGCGATACACGACGACGCGAAACGGACCGAATCGCGAAGGCAATCGCGATTCCGCATACCGCTCTACCGTAGGCTCGTGCTCACTGCTCGACGTCATGTGCGAACCCTCGGTACCACAGGGTGGGCCATCGTTCCACGCGCCCGTCTTCTCGGCGTCAGGATGGCGCATGAGCCTCCGATAGCTGGGCCAACAGCGAGGCGACGTGCTCGGTCACCAGCGCGACCCGCTGCTGGACGTCTGCAGTTTCGAGAATTTGCTGACGTGCCTCCGGGCTCACGACGAGCTGGTCGGCTACGCCGTCGGCGGCGCGCGCCGCCGGCAAGTCGTTCGACAGCTGCAGCACGAAATCGGGTTGTCGCTCGCGCACTTTCGCCGCAACGCGCGTGGCGCAAGCCATCATGGCCAAAACGTCTCCGGAGGTCGCAGCGCCGACATCTTCGATCGGCACGGCTCTCGCGCAACGATACGGACGCCCATCGCTCGGATGCTCGTGAAGACGAACCCGGTTGAGGCCGTGCAAAATGACGTCGTGGGTGCCGTCGCGGCGCGCTTGGTGTGCGACGATGCGGCCTGCGCCGGCCACCTCGTGTATTGCCGGATTGCCTTCGTAATTGTCTTCCCACCCGGGCGCTAGCAGCGCGACGGCCAGCGCGGTGCACCCCGAGTCGAGGCAATCCTCGATCATTCGGGTGTATCTAGGCTCGAACAAGTGAAGCGGCAGCGCAGTGCCCGGGAAAAACACTACACGGGGGAGCGGGAAGATCGGCAGCTTCGCCAGCTCGTCAGTCGACAGCGGCGTGCTCGGTTGCCATTTCATCGCCGCTACTCGCACTCGTGCCAGAGCACTCGTAGAGCGCGCGGCAAATGAGGGCTTCCAACCACGTCGCACCGTTCACATGCGAGCGGGAAGTTCCCCTCTTCGCAGGACTGGCACTCTGTCAACACGGACACCATCGCAGTCAGCTCCTCTCTCAGCTTACGGAGCTTTGCAATCTTTTGCTGCATGGTGTCGATCTGCTCGTTCAACACTTCGGACATCCGCTTGCTGGCTTCTTCTGGGCAAGCGCAGTCGGCTTTGAGACAAAAGAGATCTTTGATGTCCTGAAGCGACAGTCCCGCCTCGCGGAGGTCTAGGGCCAGTTGGAGTTTCATCAACTCACGTCCGGTGAACAGGCGGTGCCCGCATGCGCTTCGTCGCTCGGGCTCGATTAGGCCTTCTTGCTCGTAGAAACGCACCGTGCGGAGCGTGCTCTGGCTCAGCCTCGCCATGTCGCCGGTCGTGAGCAGATCGCCGCACCCCGTCGGGTCGACTCGTGTTGTCTGAGAGTCAGTCACTTCTGAAGCTCGAAAACTCCTGTGTTTCCAGGAGCTTGGGGAAATATGGAGGTCGGCCTCCCAGTGTCAAGGGAGCGGCTGCATCTCTCCGGGATTATTCAACAAACCTCGATAGGCCTGCTCGATGGCCTCATAGCGCACACTGAAGGTGTAGTAGTCCTGATCGCGCACGTCCCCGAAGACGTCCAACGCCCGCTTCACGCGCAGCCGGTCCTCGGGAGCGGTCTCGAGGTGGGCCCCCCAATCCGGCACGTCCTGACCCAATAGCACTTCCAGCGCGATTCCAATCGGGTTGAAGCTGAGGGAACAGGCCTCGAACCTCAAGCGCCATTGGACGTAGTCGTCCGGATCGAGGAGCCACGTGCCATCATCGAGCTGGCGCCGGACGAGCTCGCCGAAGTATGCGCCGCACATCGGGGCCAAGAGAGACACGACCTCGCCGCGCGGCGAATCCACCAGGGCAGCATAGTGATCGAGGACGGGGAGGGTGTCGGGCGTCAGGTCGAGCTCGAGGCCGGTGGCGTTCTTGGTCGAGGTGACGCAGGCCACGGCGAGGTCCATGACGCGGGGGTCGCTTTCCATCGTGGGCTCACGATAGCGCGCCTCGCCAAACTGGCCATCGCCAGGTGAATGCGATACCTCCGAACCAGGCGCTTGCGTTGACTCACCCACCCTACACGGGCCCCGCCGGCCGCACCCGCACCGAGCGGGTTCGCGTGTTTCGCACCGGTCGCGAATCACGAGAGCTCGAGGTATTTCGGGTCGTCAACGTCGAAGAGCACCCCGAGCTCCGCGAGGCTGCGCTCTGTGGCCCCCTGCACCGCATGGATGACGGGGAGCCGGTCGACGTCCCCTTCGTCTTCCACGATCCTGCAGCCCAGCAGTTCGTGCTGGTCATCCCCGACTCGGTGCGAAGCCGCGAGCCGTCCGAGCGCGCCAAGCTGCTCGATTCGTTGATGAAGGAGCACGACGACGACGTGCCCGACTACGTGCGTCACTTCGCAATCGTCTACGGCCACCAGGGTCTCCAGCGCCATGTCGAGGATTCCGATGCGATCGAAGTCGACGTATCGGAGCTCGAGCCCGTCGACTCGACCCACGGCATCGTCCCCCAGTTCCCCCGGCTCGCACCGATCCTGCCGCCTGCCGGCTTCGCGGCGCGGGCTGGCACCGAGCTGGCTCTACTTCTCGAGGACGACGCGCTCTGGCTGTTCGCGCGGATCGACGATCGAGAGGATGCATTCTCCGAGGGCAGCAGCGATCTTCTACTTCAGCTCAAGGTCGTCGATCAGCTCCCGGTCTGTATCCTGACGCTCCAGGATACGCGCAGCGGCGCCGTGCGGCGCGCATTCTTGAACCCGGTACGGTCTGCGGACGGGCGTGTCCTCGAGCTATTGCGTCGCGAGTTTAGCGCGACGATTCTCGTTCTCGACGGGGCTGATCGTCTCGTTCGATCGTTTCGCGCCGAGGCGCCGCGTGCTGCGAATGCCAAGATGATGCTTCAGAGGGTGGAACGGACACCCCATTGTTCTGCGGAGCGATGGTTGGATGCGCTCGATCATTGCCGACTCGCGCCGCCTCCGCTCAGACCGGTCGAGCATCCCTTCATCCTGCAAGACGAAGCCCGGACTGCGGCCGAAGCGCTGCAGCGGTTGGAGCTTCTCGAGAGTTGGAGCAGCCCGGCCAAGACGGACGAGGCGCTGTTGGTCATGAGCGTTCCGAGGCCGGTGTTCGAGCTTTCCAGGCGCCGTGTCGTAGCCGACGCGTGCAGATTCGGTCTCGCGCCGTCCGACCGATTGGTTCAGCAGGCGGTGCGTTTCGGCTTGGCGCCGGATCTCGAGGCGCTGGTCCTGGCCCTGACGCGGAGGTTCGAGGAAATCGTGGCCTCGCCGTCGGCACAAGGGATAGACGCCGATCGAATCGAAGCGAATCGTCAGGCGCTCGCGCGGTTGGGCGAGCGATACGGTACTTCGACCGGTCCTGGGGTTTGGTGTAACATGGAGCATTCGGGGTAAGCCTCGACCCACCATGCGGCTCGGCATTTTCAGCGACGTCCACGCCAACCTGGAGGCCATGTCATCCGTGATGGGGGCATACGCCGACGAGGACATCGATGCGTATTACTGTCTGGGCGACGTAGTAGGTTACGGCGGAAGCCCAAACGAGTGCGCCGACATCGTTCGGGAGGTCGCCGAGGTGACCATTCTCGGAAACCACGACGCCGCCGTCGCCGGTCGGATGGACTATTCGTACTACTACGAGGCGGCGCGTGAGGCGCTCGACATGCACGCACGGCAGTTGACGCCCGCGAACATGTCCTGGCTCAAACGGCTGCCCTACAAGCACGAGCTACGGACGGTCGGCGTGGATCTGTGTCACGGCTCGCCCGTCCGGCTCGAAGAGTTCGAGTACATTTTCGCTCCCGATCAAGCTGCGGAGTGCCTTCCCATCTGGAGCGACCTCGCGCACATCACGTTCATCGGGCACTCGCATCTTTGCAAAGTGTTTGCGCTTCGGCCGGGCGAGGTGGAAGAGCTTCCTCCCCAGGACTTCGTGCTCGAGGACGGGACGAAGTACATCGTCAGCGTGGGGTCGGTCGGGCAACCGCGTGACTACGACAATCGCGCCAGCTACACGGTCTACGATACCGACGCGCGATCGTTCCACTTCAAACGCATCGAGTACGACATCGAAAGCGCCGCGGCCAAGATCTTCGGTGCCCGCCTCGAGCGCAATTTCGGTCAGCGTTTGTTCATCGGAGTCTAGGTGCGAAGCAGCCCATGCCAGATGGGCATTCCGTCGGCGGGCGCGTCGAGCGGCGGCGCTTGCATCTGACCGAGCTCGCAGGCGTAGGCGTAAAACGCGTCCCGTCGCCCGAGCTCGTGTTCGACGGCGGCGCGCGAAGCGTCATCGGTTCCTAGGCACTTCAAGCTCGTGGCAAACGGTTGCATCACATCGAACGCGTCTCCCACGTCGCTCACCGGCAAGACGGACACGTTTCGATAGCCCGGGCTCCAGCGGATCGGTCCTCGGTCACGAACACAAATCGAAAACGTGTCGCCTAGAATCAGGGTGGCTTCCACCTCGGCGACTCCCCGCCATTGCGCCTGAGCAGCACCGACAGCCAAGGGCAGGGGACCCCTCGGTAGCGCTTTGGCGAGAGGCTCTAGACCCCGTATGGCAAGACGCTCGGCAAATTCCGAGACCGCATAGTCCCTGCTGGCTTGGACGAAGACGACCTGGGGCGAAAGGCAGCCGCGCTGGTCGTACGCACAGATGTCGAGTGAGAGGGCTGCGATGGTGCGGTCGATGTGTGCTTTCGACAGCGCGCGGCTGCCGCAATAGGCCGCGCTCACGCCGTGGCCGTGCGCGATGAGCATCCTGTCGGTGCATCGTCCCTCGATCGATGCCACCGTCTGGTCGCTCCCATAGACTGCGACTGCCTCGGCCGATTGCACCAGGGCTGCCTCCCGCTCGGGGTCGCCCCCAGGAAAAACGACTAGATCCATGGCTGCGCCGAGCCCGGGATCGGTGCGACGCAGCGCGTCCCGGAGCATCGCCGGAAACGAGGTCTCACGTGACGACGACTTCACCAACACGGGTACGCCCAGCAACAACGGCACGACGATTCCCCGAACCGAAGCCGTGAACACGTTCCCCGCGAGGATGATCGAGAGCATCGCAATCGGCTCCCGGCCCGACCCTCTCGCCTGCGAGGCGAGCGAACGCAGCGCCTGCTCGTCGACGGTTTTGAGCGTGGTGCGGGTCGCCCAGTCCACCATGCGAACGCTCAACCCCGTGGTCTCGGCTAGGGCTGCGCTTTCGCTCGATGCTCGTCCCAACAATCGATCAGCCGCTTCCGCCAGCCAGGCGGTGCGCTCGTCGATCGTCGCCTTCCGCAAGGTGGGGCCAGCCTCGTGGACGGCCGCTGCCCGCTCCCGAATCGCCGCCGGATCGTCACTCATGTCGGTCCCAGCGCCTCGTCGACGGCAAGCGAGCACCCACGGGGCGTGGCTCCGGCTGCGCGGCCCAGCACGACGATGCCATCGTCGAGACGACGAGCCAGATCCCCTGTTTGGATGCAGCACACCGAATCCAAGTTGGCGCAATCGTCGATTCGGAGGACGCCGACCGCATCGCCTCGTACGGGCTCCAGGGTATCGGGGTCGACCGGGGTCACACGCACCCAGGGCGGCGCCCACAGTCGCCGCGGGCCTCGCCTTCCTGCGATCTCTTCTCGCAACGTGGTCTCGTAGAGCTGAGAGCTGAGCTCGGTGGCCCCAAACTCGTTGATGATGAACGCTTTTGGGACGTGGTATCGCTCGGCGATGGCATCCAGCAGCGCTGCCGCCTCCACCTCGCGGGAGCGGCCTTTGTAACCGCCGGTCTGCATGACACGGCTCTTCGGGGAGAGCGCGAAGCGTCGGTTGCCGAGGCCATCTTCGGCATGGACGAACGCAAAGGACGTACCGAGTAATGCGACGGGCTCCCCCGACTCTTCGGCTCGGCGTAGCTCCGCGGTCATCGCTTCGAGATCGAGCTTCCCGTCGTTCCAGACCCAGGTGCATTCCGTTCCGAACCACTCGGCGAATCGCGCGAGCATGTAGTCCAACGAGGAATCCGGTGCTTCCACCTCGCGAGGGGCAAGGACGACGAGTCGCATTCGTTCGACGTCGGGAAACAGCATGTGGCGCGCCGCTGCGCGGGCCGCCGCGTCGTAGAGCGACAGGTCGCGATACACGTGGATGCTGCGCTCGGCGGATGTGGTGCCCGAGCTGCGAAAGACCCGGATGTCCTCATTCTCGGGATGGGCGGCGATTCGTCGGAATCGAAACACGTCGGTCGGTAACGCTGGTGGCCAGGCACCGCGACGCCGCATCCGTCCGTACTCGGGAATTCGCGCAGCCTGCCATCGAGCGAGATCCTCGATCAGGGCATCACGCGAAACAGGGTCGACCGCGCGGCCTTCTTCGAAGTCGGCGATCATGGCCTCGATTCGGTGGCGGAGGCTGGATTGCTCACTCATCGGCTTGCCAAGGCGTCCTCGAGCGCTACCACGAATCCTTCGAGCTGCGCCTGAGTGATGGTGACCGGTGGCGTGAGCTGCAGGACGTCACCGTCTCGGCCGGCGGGGAGCGTGAGATAACCCCGTTCGAGCAGCGCGCGAGTCAGGCTCAGCGCCGATCGCTCGCCGTCGAGCTGTAGGCCGAGCATCAAGCCAATCTGCCTCACTTCGATAGCCCCGGGGAGCTCGGCAGACCGAAGCATGGCCGCGAGGGACAGGCCGCGCTCGGTTGCACTGGCGACCCACTCTTCGCGATCGATCAGCGCGAGTGTCGCGAGCGCCGCAGCGGAGCCGAGCGGGTCGCCATAGAAGGTGCCGGTGTGAATCGCTTCGCGATCGGGGGCGCCCCATGCGGCCATCACCTCCTCACGCCCGATGCAGGCGCTGACGGGGAGCCCTCCGCCGAGCGCCTTCCCTGCGCAGATCACGTCTGGAACGACGCCTTCCTCGACCGAACGCCACCATGCGCCGCAACGACCGAGCCCGGTGAAGATCTCGTCGACGATGAGAAGCGCGCCGTTTGTTCGGCATGCCGATCCCAACGCTTCGAGAAATCCCGGCGGGGCCATTCGCACGCCCGCGCGCCCTTGTACGGGCTCGACGAGGACCGCGCCGATGCGGCTCCAATCGTCGGGAAGCGTCCGAAGCGCCGCCTCCACGCCCGCGTCGCCTTCGGGCCATCGTGCGAAGTGGACGTTCTGCGGTAGCTGATCGCGGAACGGCTCGCGAAAGCGTGGGTCGTAGCCCAGCACGCCGAGCGGTCCGTAAGACAGCCCGTGATAGCTGCCGTGAAATGCGATGACGCCCGCCCTGCCCGTCGCCATCACGGCGGTTTTGAGCGCTGCGGTCACTGCATCGGCGCCGCTCAGCGACAGCATCACCCGCGCGTTGGGCCACGGCGCGATACCGCAGAGCCTTTCGAGCAGCTCGATCTTCACGTCCGATGGGTGCAGGTCGCCGAGCGCGTGGAGCAGGCGGTCAGCTTGCTGCTTGACGGCCGCTACGACCTCCGGATGCCCGTGGCCGACGAAAGCCACACCGAAACCCGAAGTGAGGTCGACGTATCGGTTGCCATCGGCGTCGATCACGTTGGCGCCTCGCGCCTCGACCCAGACGATGGGGTCGTGACTAGCCCCGGTTTGCTCCTGTCGCCGCTTGCGCCGGGTGGTCAGCGCCGGGCATTCGCTTGCTGCGAGCCGCTCCACCCACGCGCGGCCCGCTGCCGCAGGGATGGGGCTTCGAACGTCGGGAAGCGCATCTCCGAGCTTCACGCCGATGTCTTAGCACGGGGTCGGGGTCGAACCCCGCTCAAGCGCCAAACGGCTTCGGCTTCCAAGGGTAGAACACGAAACCGTGCTCTCGAGACTTGCGGAGCATGTCGTGACCGTCGACGAGCAGGACGTCGATCTCGACATCGTGCTTTCGGGCCGCTTCGCACAAGTCCTTGATGATGGCGGTGACGTTGTCCCGATAGTTGTCCGCAACGCGGATGGCGATACCGGCGCTCGGAGGTCCTCCGGGACGGGCGACTTGGCAGTACGAGCCCCACTCGATCTCGAAATAGCCCTGCATGACTTTGCTGAGGCTCCCCAGCAGGACGTCATCGGGTGCCTCCGAGATGGGCACCAGCTTAATGCCATCTCCGATCGAAGGCGCGGCGATCCGCGGCTTTTCGGTCCTGACCGGTTGGGCCTTTCGCGGTGACTCGGGCACTTCCGGCGGCGCGCCGATGGGACCGATGG
>DATIUW010000076.1:0-21040 GCA_035466435.1 Polyangiales bacterium
AGCCATCTGCACCACGCGGATCGACCAACCGAAGGCCGAGAATGCGCGTCGCAAAACCCTTCCACGCTGCGAGGTCGGCAACCTCGAATACCAAGTAGCCGAGCTGCTTCACTCTGCTCATTTGCCTTCTCCAGGCTCATCATAGTACGGAGCCACCATCTGGCTACGGAGAAAGTTGATGGAATCCAATACGAGCTCTACCGGTCTCAGCGTCCCAGCGGGAGCGGTCATCGGCTTCGTGGTTGTCGCCGGCACGCTGTTTCACGCCTTGCTTCATCACGGCGTGCACGGTGCATACAACGTCACCCAGATCAGCTTGGCGTTTTTTCTGGTGATCAACGTGTTGGTCAACTGGTGGGAGATCGCCTTGATGGTTCGTCAGGATCAGATTCGCGCCGAATACCAATCGTTCAAGGAGCCATACCGCGGCCGAGAGCTCGAGTGCGTCATGAACGTCTTCGCGAAGCCAATTCCAGTGCTTCGAGTCTTTTCGTTTCGACAATGGACCACCGTGTGGTCGAGCTACTCGCTATTCGATCCGGGCTATTCGGATCGCCGATCGTTTGGCTACACCATCGACGTCGGAAACGGCTTCACGACGATCGTGCCCGCGGTGATCTTCGCCTTCGGAATGACGTTCGAGCTGCTGCCAGCGCGCGTGCTCGGTATCGTGGGGATCATCATGTTCTGGCAGATGTTCTACGGAACCGCGCTCTACTTCTTCCAGTTTTTCCACAATGGGCGGCACAAAGGGCACTCGGTCAGAGACTTGGTACTCTTCGTCGGCGTCACGAACCTGACCTGGTTGATCTTTCCCGTCTGGGGCCTAGCCACCAGCATTCATCTGATCCTAGACGGGTCGTACGGGCTCTTGCGCTAGACGCCGGCCTGCCGGCTCGTGCCGTGTGTGGCGGCGACATCGGCCGAGATCGACGGCTGAAGCATCTCCCGGTCTCCGGTTCGTAGCATCATACGCTGCATCTGGTTGAAGTCTGCGATCGCCTCGGGGTTGTCCCGCGGCAGGGGGTATGGAGCCCCGAGCGCCTTTGCCGCGACGAGACCGGACATGAAGGAAAGATCGTGGCCGCCCTCCGGCGTGGTGAAGGTGCCGCAGTAGTACATGCCGCCCTTCCCCTGAAGGAAGCGCATCATCGACATGATGATCAAGTTGCGAAGCGACATCGTGTGCGTCGGGTGCGGAAGCTCGATTCGTTTCTGCACGTCGGAGAGTGGCTTGCTCGAGTTGAAGGTCACGAGCATGGGCACACCCTGGTCCTTCGTGCTCGGATTCTGCGCGGAGATGACGAACGTGCACTCGAGCGACCCGGATTCGTCTATCTCCGAATAGGTATTGAAGTCGGAGAGAATTCTCTCGCGGTGCGGCTCCGGAAGCACGGTCGTGTCGGAATGCACGACGAAGCTCGAAAAAGTCGGGTCCACGTCATCGACGTATTGCGCGTTCCCGAGAAGCACGCGGTGCAACCAGCTCGGAGATTCGATCGACTGCAATACGGAATCCGCGTCACAGGCGAAGACGACCTTGTCGACCACGTACGAGCGCCCCTCTTTGTCTTCGATGACGAAGCCTTCGTCCCGTCTCTTGACGCTCGTGATCTCGTGACCGGTGTGCACGTGCTCGGAAAACGGAGCGGTCATGCGGTCGAAGACCTGACGGGGCGCCCCGACCCAGGTTCCCATGCGGCCGGGCTCTTCGAGCGGCACGATGCTCTCGAGAAGGGGCAGGATGACCGCTGGAACGCCACGCATCGACGTGGTGATGAAGCTGGCGCAGTGAATCGGGACGAAGATCGTATCCCAAAACTCGCTCGATATGCCGAAGGCGCGGGCCAACCAATAGAGGGGGATGAAGTTGAGCGGGTTGAAATACGAGAAATGGTAGAGGGAGTCGTGTCTTTTCTTCGGCAAAAAGAAGCCGTTCACCTTCGAAACGAAAGCTACCAGCTTCTTCCATCGCCGGAGCTCGGGGGCGAAGCGCGCTTGGAGCGCCGTTCGGCCGTCCTGGCAAAAATGACCTTCGGGAGTCTGCACGAAGTAAGAAATGGGTAGGGTCGTGATCCCGACGCCGAGCTCCTTCAAGAGCAGCTCGTAGTTGTGATAGTACATCTGCGGCCATGCCACGACGAGAAGCGGCGACTCGGCGTGGCCCCCACCCTCCAAGGGCCACCGAAAAGTCTTCGCGTTTCCGCCGAGCGCCGGTCCCTTTTCGAACAGCTCCACTCGATAGCCCGCCCGGTGAAGGGACCAAGCTGCCCCCACCCCGGCGATGCCGCCTCCGACGATTCCTATCGTTTCGCTCATCGCTCTCCCTGAGCTCGCTCGCTACGAACGCCTCGGCCGCAAATCGACGAGCGGCCCGTGCCGCAGGGTATGGCAGGCGCCCTTGTAAATGCCAAGGGATTCGTACACCGCCGCCGTCATCATCACCGTGCGTGTTTGCCCGCTGATCGAAAGCGGAAAGCCGTTGTGCACGAACGCGAATGAAAGCCGCAGCTCCGGGTTTGCCCATCCTCCAGCGCCTCCCAAACCGAAGTGCCCGAAGGCCTCGGGTACGTCCATCAAGAACGCGTCGGCACGATGATAACCGAGCTTCCAGTGAAGTGGATACACGATGACCCGGTCGGCGCGCTTCGTCTGCACCTCGGCTGCCTCGCGAACGATCTCCTCGGAGACGAGCTTCACGCCATCGATCTCGCCGCCCATGGAAAGGGCTGCGTACATCTTCGCGAGCGATCGGGCCGTCGCCACGCCGTTCATGGCGGGAAGGCAAGCGTCCCAAAAGGCGGGGTGCGTGAAGAGCTCCTGCGCATGGCGCGGCGTGAGCCCACGGCGACACAAGGCCCGAGCCCTAGGTGACCGCACCCAGAAAGGTACGTGATAGTCGGCAGTCAGCGGTTCGGGATTCCGTCGTTGCAGCGCGGGAAGCTTCACGAAGTCGGGAAGCCTATCCATCTGCGAAGCGGCAGCTCCGACGTGCAGTCCGTCGAGCCCGAGCGGCCCGGCGATCCGGTCTCGTACGAACTGCGGAACGCTCAGCCCCGACACGCGGCGAATGAGCTCCCCGACCAGCCAGCCGAAGGTGACCGCCTGGTAGGCGTTCGCAGTGCCCGGAGTGAAATCGGGTCTGGTTCGTGCGAGTCGCGACACGATCAAATCCCAGTCCAGGATGTCCGTGAGCCGATCGACGAGGTGCCCCAGCCTGTGCAGCCCTGCTTGATGGGACAGGAGTTGCCGCACCGTGATGTGCTCCTTGCCGTTGCAACCGAACTCCGGCCAGTACGCGGCGACTGGGGCGTCGTACTCGACGAGGCCCTCGGTCACCAGCATGTGGATGGCGGTCGAGGTGATGCCTTTGGTGCCCGAGTAGCAGATGGACATGGTGTCTCGGCTCCACGCCGTTCCGTCGTGACGAGCGGCTCCAGCCCAGACGTCCACCACCGGCTTGCCGTCGAGAAAGACCGCCGCTGCAGCACCGCCTCCGTAGTAGCGGATCTGCTTGCGGATGAGCCTCGCCACCGGCTCGAAGCGCGCCTCGTAGAGACCTTGGATTTCGATGTTCGTGTTGGTCAAGCCAGGCCCTTCCCTCGTGCGCCTAGATCGGCCCGAAGATTGCTGCAGCGAAATCCAAGAGAAACATCATGATCATACTCGCCGACAGCGCGGCAGCTGCGGTCGTTTTGATGCTCCAGCTCGCATCACGCCTTTCGTCGAGATGATAGAAGATGGGGAAGCTCGCGATGAAATAGAGCGAGTAAAACAGCGAGCCATGCGACAGCATTCGCGCCATGTCTCTGTAGTAGAACTGGGTCGCGATCCAAGGATTGGCCATCGCTCTCGTTTCCATCCAGGCCCAGAAGTAGGCGACGGTCACGAGCAAGACGGGCCACATCAGACCACCCGCCGGGAACCGCGACGTACGAATCCTTCGCAGGACGATGACGGCCGTCGTGTGGTAGGTGATGAAGTACGCCTGCGTCAGCAGATACATGATGATTGGAACTCGCTGCGCTCCCGATCCGACCAAGGCTGCGTCCAAGTTGAGCCGGATCATCGGGTATTCATAGACCATCCCGAGCACGTCGAAGAAGTACTCCGAGCCGAAATAGTTCGCCGCGAAGTTGAAGATCGCGACGTAGAGATTCGCTTTGAGCCAGTACGTCTGATACCAGCGGCGCCCGATCGGATTCTCGTCGCGAACCAATGCCGGCACCACGAGCAATGGAAGAGCCACGGCCAAACCGATCGCGATGAAGCCCCATTGTCCAACGCGCTGCGTGACACCGAAGGCCATCACCAGGCCGACCATGAACATCCAAACGGGGGAGTAGAGCAGGAAGAATTTCTCCCCCCATGCCTTGCTCGGATTTTCGGAGAACCAGCGCGGCGTGTCGCTTCCGTTCATGCGTTACGACGTTTGTACCGAACGGTGATGGGCGGCTTGGGTCCCAACACCAAGCCTTGAAAGTCGGTTTCCACGGGGTCTTCCCCGAGCTCGAAATCATAGCGATTCAGAAGCACCGCGATGATGGTCTTGATCTGCAAGATGGCAAAGGCGTTGCCCATACACTTGTGCCGCCCGCCTCCAAACGAAATGTACGCGAAGGGGCGTTTGTCCTCTTCACGTCCCGGACCGTAGCGGTGCGGGTCGTAGGACAGAGCGTCTCGGAACACCGCGTCGTCGCGATGCGCGACCATCGGCGATACTGCGACCCAATTGCCCTTCCGCACCTGGTAGCCGAGTACCTCGCAGTCCTTCAGGGCTGCGCGAAGCAGGATGAACAGAGGCGGATGAATGCGGAGCGCTTCTTTGACGGCGCCTTCGGTTTTCTCGAGATCGCGCAACGAATGGAAGCTGTAATCCTCCGAATCCGAATAGCGGGCACGAATCTCGGCTCGGACTTCCGTCAAGAAGCGGGGATGCCGCAGTAGCTCTATCAAGGTCCATGCGGTGGTGACCGAGCTCGTGTGGTGACCTGCAAACATCGCGGCAACGAGCATCCCGGTGATCTCGTGATCGCTGAGCTTGCTGCCATCGGAATACTCGGCGTCGATCAGCGTCTGGAGAAAATCCTCTCCTCGATACCCGGAGCGCTTCCTCTTTTCGACGATCTCCGAAACCATTTCACCGAGCCGTGCGCGGGCGCGATCCCGGCGGCGGAATGCCGGAATCGGCAAATAGGGATGGATGTAACCCCACGCCACGATCCCCCGCTCGAGGTCGTAGTAGACCTTGGAGAACTCCTCGCTCATCTCGTTTCGAAACTCGGTCCCGAGAAGGCAGCTGCTCGAGGTGAAGTTCGTGAGCATTCCAAAAAAAGAGCTGACCTCGATTTCTCCTTCGTCGCCCCAATCGGCGATGATGTCGAGCGTTTCCCGTGCGACCGTCTCGGTGTAAGTGCGCATCCGATTGTTGCGAAGCGCGGGGTAGAGCATGTGCATCTGCTCGGCCATCTTGGCGGGCTCGGCCCCGTAGGCCACGCCCTCGCCGAAAACCGGCACCATCATCTTGTACGCCGCGTTCGGGCTGAGCACCTCATCGGGCTGCCGGAACAGCGCCTCGTGGGCTTCGGGCCCCGTGAACAAGATCATGTCCTTGCCGAAGAGCTTGAAACGCCCGACGCGGCCGCATTCGTCGTAGGTCTTCTGAAGCAAGCCGATCGTGTCCTTCACGAACATCAGGGTATGACCGACGATCGGCAAACCGCCCTTGAGCTTGGGCGGCTTTCTGAGCTTGCCTGCAGTCAAAGGCGTTGCGGTGCTTCGTGCGGGTGCTGTCACTTGTCGCTCCTGAAGAGGCTCCGCCGCAGTTGCTCTTCGATGCGTGAAGCGAGGACCGATGCGCCCTCTTTCATACCCGATTCGAACCAAGCGGAGATATATACTTGCTGAGTGGCCGCCATGAGTCGCGCCGCGACGATGGGGTCGCCTTCCCATAGATCGCCGTCGCACATGCCCCGCTCGATCACGCGTGCCATGAGCTCGATCCCGCGGTGCCAGGCCCGGACGAGCCCGGCCTCGGCCCGCTCGGGGTTGGACGACCAAGCGCCGCCGCCTTCCAGGTGGATCCGGAGGTAGTCCGGGTGCTCGGCGAGCCACCGAATGAAAACCCGATTGCCTTCGAGCAGCCGATCGGCGGCAGGCATTTCGCTCTTCATGGCGCGACCGGTGAGCATGAAGAGCTCCCCCAGCCGCTCGTCGTGAACGGCCGCGTAGACATCGGCCTTGCCGTCGAAGACGGAGTAGAGCGTGCCGAGCGAGAGCCCGGAGGCAGAGGCGATTTCCTGAATCTTCGTGCGCTCGTAGCCGCGCGTCGCGAACAGGCGCTCGGCCGCCTCGACCACCAAGGACCGGTACATGGACGCCTTTGCGCTTCGCGCTCTTGCAACGGCTTCAGTCAATGAAGCGAGTCTAGAACATAATTCTTTTTTTTGAAACTCTATTCTAGATGTATGATCCCTTGCCCCCTCGGGCTCTGAGAGAGGAACGAGCCGATGCGAATCAAAGTGGATTTCGACCTGTGCCAGGGACACGCCAATTGCATGGGGGAAGCCCCTGAAATCTTTCAGGTTGATGACCAAGGGTTTTTGACGGTCCTTCAAGAAGAGCCGCCCGAGCGGTTTCGGGAGCAGGTGGAGCTCGCCGTCCAATATTGCCCGACGGGCGCGATTCGTCTCGAGGGTTGAGACCGCAAGTACGGCGGATGGCCGATGCCGTCGGGCTGGCCGGATGAGACGGTTCTGCGACCGCGACTAGCGCGAACGACAGGGACCCTCGGAGGCCGGAGGACACTGCGCGACCGCAAGCCAATCCATGGTCAGGGCAACCCCGACGTGGATGAGCACGCCTCCCCAGATCGATCGCGTACGCATGGCCAGCGTTCCGAGGGCGATGCCCGCCAAGATGGCGCCGAGCGTCTCGGGAAGCGGCTTGGGGTAATGAATCATGCAGTACGGCACGACCATCACGAAGATGGCCCCGTAACCAAACTTGTGTCGGAGCCCCTGCAGCATGTAGCCGCGGAAGAAAAACTCGAGCGCCAGGAACTGCACGGCGTAGAGCACCTGCCATCGAAGAAAGTGGCCCCAGGATTGATTGGCGTACTTGTAAAACGGGTAGGTGTTGAGAAATTGGTCGTTCGTCGCGACGAAGAGCACCGCGGGTAGCACGAGCAGGTACAAGCCGACGTAGATCCATAGATGGCGGCGGAAGCCACGGAATGACACGTAGTAGTCACGGATGCGCTCGCCAGGCATCAAGACGATGGTCAGCATGGGAATCACCACGTAGGTGATGACGCGCGTGCCGGACCACCAGGCTCTGGCGAGAAGGTCCCACTCGTCACGGGCGTACACCTTCGAATCGAAGGGCACCAGCTTCGAAAAGGTCGCATTGCCGCCGAAATACTCCGCCAACGTGAGCGTCACGGCCGTGGTGACCAGCACGACGATCGGCCGCCAGTCGAGCGTCTCCGCACCTGCTGTGTCAGCCTGCGCGTCCGCATCTCGCCAAGAGTCCAGCAAGGCGCGCCGCAAGAACAGCTTGATAGTCTGCATTAGGGCGCGCGACTATAACCGATTGACCATGCCGATTGTAGGCTAAGCTCTAGTAAACATGGCGACGGCCGCAAACGACCGATTCAGAATCGTGCTCCTGTTGGGCACGCTTGCCGCATGCGCGTTTTTCCTCGCGCAAGGGGCGACGGCCTTGTTTTCCGCCCAAGTGCTGAGCCAAGAGCCGGAGGATGTGCCGATTCCGTCTGGCAGAGCCGTCGCGCCCACGTTGGCAACGAGCAGGCACGACCCCAACGTCATCCTGCAGCGGAACATCTTCGACTCGGCGCAGGGAGATTTGACCGACGTCCCACTTCCGGATCCCGCGCTCCCTGACGAGGACATTCCGCTCGAAGAGGTGGAAACACCCTGCAAGAGCACGATGCGGCTCGTCGGGACCGTGGTGCTGCCCGGCGATTTCGAGCGTTCGCTGGCCGCCATCGTGGGAGAAGACCAGAAGGTGGCGCTTCATCAGGGGGGCGCCGAGGTCGAAGGCTCGAGAATTCGCGCAATCCAGTCCGACAGCGTGATCCTACAAACCAATAGCGGTTTCTGTCGCCTGGCGATGTTCGAGGTCGAAGGAGGTGCAAAGCCGATTGCGCCGCCAGTGGCTGCCAAGAGGGACAAGCCCGTGCGCAGAGGCCCCAGCGTCGATCGAAACGCCGGCCTGAGCGACGAGGAAATTGCAGAGGGAATCGAGAAGGTCAACGACACGAACTACAACCTCTCGCGGACGATGCTCAACAAGGTACTCGACAACGCCGGCCGCTTGATCGGGATCGCGGCCGTGTCGCCGAAGATCGAGAACGGACAATCGGTCGGCCTGGAGATACGCGGCATCCGGCCCGACACCTTGCTGACCAAGCTCGGGCTCGAAAACGGCGACATCCTCGAGGCGGTCAACGGACAGCCGCTCGGCAGCCCCGACGCCGCCCTCGGCGCGTACACGACGTTGCGTACTGCAGACAAGTTCAACCTGTCGATCCGCCGTAACGGACAGTCGATGATGATGAACTACAACCTTCAGTGACCGAAGCGGCGAGAAGGCGGCACGCCGTCACTCGCTCGCACTAGGCGGCGGCTGACGCCAACCGGAAGGTAGCGAGCGAACGTGTAGATCCCGCTGCGGGAAGGCGATCTCGATACCGGCCTCGCGAAACGTCTGGTCGATGCTCATGTGCAGCTCGTGTGTGACCGGAAGCAGGTTGTTGACGGAACGTATGAAAACCCGAAGCTCGAACGAGAGGCTGCTGTCCCCGAAGCCTAGGAACAGAACCTGCGGCGGTGGGTCCTGGAGGACGCGCCAGGAGTCGCGCGCAACCTGCTCGAGCACCTCGATGGCCCGGTTGGTATCGGAGCCGTAAGCGATCCCCACGGGGATCTCTACGCGAAGCACCGAATCGGAGAGGGTCCAGTTGATCAGACGCCCCGTCACGAACTCCTTGTTGGGCACGATCAGCTCCTTGCGATCGAAGGCCGTGATCCAGGTGGCCCGGATCTGGATTTTCGATACCGTGCCGCTGACCTCGCCCACAGTCACCGTATCACCGACCCGAATCGGCCTCTCGAACAAGATGATCAAGCCCGAAACGAAGTTGGCGAAGATCTCTTGGAGCCCGAATCCGAGACCCAACCCGATTGCGGCCACCAGCCACTGGATGCTCGACCAGCCGACGCCGAGCGCGTCGAATGCAAGGGCCAAGCCTGCCAATGCAATCGCGTATTTGACGATGGTCGAGTACGCGTAGCGCTCTCCTGGACCCAACCGCCGAAAGAACGTCGCCTCGAGGAGCCCCGGAATCGCGCGCATGGACGCTAGGGTCAGCAGCGCGAGCAGGAGCGACCGGAACAAATCCGCGAGCGTGATGGCAACGACGCGATCCTCCGTGGAGATCCGTGTCGCCCCGGACGGATCGACCTCCGAGACGGTGATCTTTTCCGTCGTAGTCCAGAGCTCGACCTGCTCGAGAATGCGCGTTGCAGGTAGAAGATCGGCCCAAATGGCGAAAAGCCCGATCATACCGATGAGCACACCCGCACCGATCATCAGGCGAGTGGCCTCCATGGTCGCAGGAGGAGTCTGCTTCTCTTCCTCACTTTCGAGCGCGGCGCGCCGGGCCGCGAGCAGCGACCAGCGTGAGTAGAGCTGCACGCCGATTACCAGCACGAAAAAGAGCAGGAAGGAGACATGCAGCCGAATCGCTAGCTGAAGCGCGGTCCAATAAAAGCCGTAGAGGGCCGCTGCGCCGAGAAGGAGCGGAAGGAGCAAGGCCGCCAGATGGAATGCGCGCCAGGCCCAGCGGAAACGCGGCGTGCCCCCTCGCAGAACTCGTCCGAGCGAGCGATCCGACCGGAGCGACGAGTAGTTGAACGCGGCGATGGCGATCATGGAGACCAGGAAGGCCACCCGGCCGACCGATTCTCGCCACAAATCCTCCCCGCGCATCTCGAACACGAAGATCAGGAACACGAGCGGGGCCGTGATCGTCCCGAGCCACCGAACATCGCGCCAGAGCGCATGCGCGGCAGGTGCAGGCCAGCCGCAGTGGGCCTCTGCAATCCCGCTCGGGCGGACGAGCTGCCGAGTCACGCGTAGCCCTCCCCAGAAGAGGGCGGTCATGACCAAGCCATGTGCGATGCTTCGCGCGAACTGCGTCGCCACTGGCGAAACGCCGAGCCGCCACCCCACATATGCCAGGATTGCAGGCAACCATACCGCCAAGAGCAAGCTGAGGCCGAGCGCTTGCGCCGTGGGGGCGAAGCGGGTGACGTCGGGCTCGCGGGCTTCTTCCCCCAGACTTCGAATCCGGCGTCGGATCGGCCGTGCGAGAACGAGAAAGAGCAATGCCGCCAGTAGAGCTAGAACGTTCACCGGCCAAAGACGCGTGAGCGCATCGCTCACGCCAGTCGCGAGCTGGCCCCAATACGTCGGCCCGAAGAGCCAAGCCATGGCATCGCGCCCGTCCGACAAGAGCTCTGGTTCGACCGCTCTTCCGCTGGGGATCCAAAGGATTCGCTCGTCGATGAAGTCGAGGAGATCTCGAGTGCGGTCGATGAGCTCCTGTTGACTGGCATCGAAGTCCACGAGCTTTTGGAAGTACCTCTCGTAGTCTTCGAGAAGCGCGTCCATGTACTTGCGCTGGGTCTCGAAGAGCTGGCGTAGGAGAGCTTCGATCTCCTGACGCTCCTGCTCGGAAATCGGCTCGTCGATGGAGGCCATCACCTCGTCGACGAGCGCATCGATGTCGGTCAGCGCTTGCCGCTGCTCGCGCAGGCGGATTTGCTGGAGCTGCACATCGCCAATCTGCTCTTGGCGCATGCGTATGAAGCGTCGGTACATGCCGATGTCCGGCGCCTCGGCGCGATGCTGTCGCAAGAGCGCGCCCACCGAATCGGCCAATCCGACGGCGTCCACGCGCGCTGCGAGCCGCGTGAGCTCCGACTCGATTGAAGCGACTTTGGCCTCGGCGCGAGACAACTTCTCGCTCACGTCGCGAATCTGTGCGTGGAGGCCCTCCTCACCGGCCCACAAGGACGCCAGCGCTTCGTTGCGTTGATAGAGCTCCTGGAGGGTCTGCCGGAATCCTTCGGGCAGCGCCGTGAGCTCCTCCATGAGCCTTTTCGCAGTCTCGCTTTCGCGTTCGATCTCGAGCTGCTCGACTCGCTGCTTTTCCTCTCGCAGCCGTTGGCTCAAGGCTTCGTAGCGAGCGATCTGCAAGGTCGCCCTGTCTCGTCGCTTCCCGAGAACCGCGCCACGCACGTCGTAGCTGGCGAGCTCGTTCTGATAGGCCTCGATCTCCGCTCGCTGAACGGCCTGTCTCAGCGTGTGCAGGTTGGAAAGGGCCTGAGCGACGGCTGGATCGTCGCTCGGCGTCGGTGGCGTCGTCTCCAGCTCCTTGAGGCGTTGCCTCGCCAGAGAGAGCAACTCTGGAATCTTCTTGCGTCGCTCCGAGCGCATCTCCGCCTCGGCGTCGAGCTCCATCGCCTCGCGTCGCGCCAGAGCGAGCTCCTGCTCGGCTTCGACGAGGTCGACCTGGAGCTCGGCGGCCGTGGCGTCCTCTGGGACCGTCGGCTCTTTTCGCTGCTCGAGCTCTGCGATCTCTTCTTCGAGCAGCTCGATGCGCGTCTCCGCCTGGTCTGCTGCTCGCACGTACTCGTCGGATTTGGCCTGCCATTCCTCGAGTCGGGAGCGAAGCTCTTGCGCCTTTTCCTCGATCTGCACGAGCTCGGGCGATGCTGCGGCGGCCGCAGGCTCCTCGGCAGGCATCGGCAGGCGACCTGGCTGGGCCGCAGCCGGAATCACGACCGCCAGTGCCAGGAACCACACCGCCGTCGGGAGCATCCGCGAATTGAGGGATCGAGTCGTCATTGGTTCTTTCGGATTCGCATCAACCCTTCTTGCGCAACCGACGCGACGAGCGCTCCGTCCTGAGCGTAAATGTGGCCGAAGTTCAGGCCGCGGCCGCCGGAGGTCCGCGGGCTCTGGGTCACGTAGAGAAGCCACTGGTCGGCGCGAAAGGGTTGATGGAACCAAACCGCGTGATCGAGGCTCGCCAGGATCAGAGTTTCGGTCAGAAAGCTGTGGCCGTGCTGGTTGAACGAGCTTTCGAGGAGGCCGTAGTCACTCGCGTAGGTCAGGATCGCCTGGTGCAAAACGTCTTCGTCTCCGAGCTCACAGCGGGCCCGGAACCAGGTGCGGTGGATGCCGGTGTGTGGCTTCGGATCGAGCAAGTCGACGTGCTCGACTTCGCGTCTCTCGATCGGTCGGTCGAGCGATAGCAAGAAGTCGAATGCAGGATGATCCGATCGCGCCTTGTACGCGCGCAGCCGCTCCTCGTTGGTGGGCACCGTCTCTGGCGGAGGCGCCTCTGGCATGGCCGCTTGATGGCTGAGTCCCTCCTCGGGTGCTTGAAACGACACCGACATGTTGAAGATCGCCTTGCCGTGCTGCTTCGCCACGACGCGCCGAGTCGCAAACGAGCGACCGTCGCGAATTCGATCGACGTGATAAAGGACGGGGACGGAGGTGTCGCCCTCGCGAAGGAAGTAACCGTGCAGCGAGTGCGCGACGCGGCCTTCCACCGTTCGACAAGCCCCGACGAGGGACTGCGCCGCGACGAGGCCTCCAAAAATACGCGGCCGGCCATCTCGAGGGCTGAAGCCACGAAAGAGATCGCTGTCTAAGCGCTCCAGATCGAGCCGCTCGAGAAGGCCGTCGCAATTCACGCCCGGCAATTAGCATGGGTTTTCAGCGAGGCGTCCCGGCCGTGTGGGGCGATGGGATACTGGACACCTACATCCTTTTGGGTATAAACAACATCCTTAGGGGTTAACTTCATGATTCGATGGTTAGCGGTCGGCGGCATCCTGGTGCTTGGAGCATGCAGCGGTGTGATTGGCGATAGCGGGGGGGATCAGCGTGGCGGCGGCGGCGGCACCGATGGGTCGTCCGAGCCCGAGTGCGGCCGGTCGGTCTGCGGGGCTACGGGAGAGCTCGCCGCAGCGACTGCGTTCCCGCGCCTCACCCACGCGCAATGGGAGAACACGGTTCGGGATCTGCTCCGGCTCGACCAGCAGCCGAACCTGTCGGGAACGTTCGAGCCCGATACACGGATCAGCTTCTTCGACAACAACGCGCGGGCGCTCCGCATCAGCAGCGATCTGTGGAACGACTACCAGCTTGCAGCGGAGCAGTTGGCCGAAGCCGTGACGACGGATCCGACCGCGCTCGCTCGCCTGCTGCCTGACGGCCTGCCGAGCGATGCGACCGAACGCATGCGCGCCGTCGTGCGCGACCTGGGTCGGCGCGCCTACCGACGAACGCTGACCGCCGAAGAGCTCGAAGCCCACGAGATCTTGTTCGGGCAGGGTCCCGCGCACTTTTCGGGCATGGACTCCTTCGCGAGCGGAGTGCGCCTGGTGCTCGAGGCGCTGCTCCAGTCGCCTCACTTCCTGTATCGCGTCGAGCTCGGAGTGAGAGAGAACGGCGATGCGGTCGAGCTGGGTGACTTCGAGATCGCTTCACGGCTCTCGTACATGCTCTGGAACACGATGCCGGATGACGTGCTGCTCGACGAAGCCGAGCGCGGCGCGCTACACACGCCCGACCAAGTGGGAGCCCAAGCCGCACGCTTGCTCGCGGACCCGCGCGGCCGGGACATGGTGGAACGGTTCCACGCGCAGCTCCTCAACTGGGATCTGTATCGAAGCGTGAGCAAGGACCCGAGCCAGTTCCCGCTGTACTACCAGGGCGTCGGCACGGACATGTACGAGGAAGCCCGGCGCTTCGTCGAAGCCATCGTGCTCGAGGAAAACGGCAGCCTGGCGGAGCTGCTCACGGCGCCCTACACGTTCGTCAACGACGGGCTCGCCGGGATCTACGGGCTCGAAGGCTCGTTCGGCGAGGGCTTTTCACGCGCGGATTTCGATTTGGTAGATCATCCCGAGCGCGGGGGATTGCTGACCCAGCTGGGTTTCTTGGCATCGCATGGAGGGCTCACCGGCTCGATCCACCGCGGGGTCTTCATCAACCACCGAATCTTGTGCACGGAGCTTCCCCCGCCTCCAGACGCGCTGCCGCCCATTCCGTCGGACGACGGCATGACGATGACCTCGCGTGAGCGAATCGAGATGCACACCGGACCGGGGACTTGCGGGGCGAGCTGCCACGGCGCCTACATCAATCCCGTCGGCTTCGCTTTCGAGAGCTTCGACGGCTTCGGTCAGTACCGGACGGAGGAGCTCGGGCTGCCGGTCGACTCGAGCGCAGTCTTCGAGTTCGAGGATGGGCCGGTCGCATTCGAAGGCGCGGACGAGTTCACGGGAGCGGTTGCCGATCGAGTGCAAGCACATGATTGCTATTCGAAGCACTGGGTCGAGTACGCGCTCGGTCGAGGCACGGCGGGCTCGGATTTGGATTTGATTCAAGACCTGGGTGACGCGTCTCTGGACGGGCTGGCGATCGAAGATTTGATCATCGAGCTCGTGAAGAGCGAGGAATTCCGGGTACGAAACGGGGAGGGCTCATGAGCGTTCTGACCAGGCCTTTGACCCGCAGGCTCTTTTTGACCGGCACTGCGGGAGTCACGGTAGGTCTGCCATTCTTGGAGACGTTCGCAAAGAAGATCGCGCGGGCCGCGGGTCCTGATGATCCGGGCTTTGCGGTATTCATGCGCCAGGGGAACGGCTGCTCGCAGGCGATGACGTACAGCAACCCGCCCGAGCCGGAGATGTTCTGGCCGCGCAATCTCGGAGCGCTCACCGCGGCAGGCATGGCCGCAGACGGCGATCGTGCGACCAGCGAGCTGAGCGCCCACGCCGACAAGCTGCTGCTCGTTCGCGGAGTCAACGGAGCGTTTCAGATCGGCGGATGCGGACATGCGCGCGGCGCGTTGCAGGCTCTGACGGCGCAACCGACCGGCGATACCGATGCCAACAACAATTCGCTCGCACTCGGGGAATCGCTCGACAACCGCATCGCGCGCGAGCTCAATGCTGTAGGGCGGGGTCCGCTGACGCTCGCTGCGATGCGACCTTACAACTTCCTCGACAGTGTTCTTTCGTACCGGGGGCCAAACGATCGGCGGGGCGCCCAGACCAACCCGAAGGTAGCCTTCGACGACATCATGGGGCTCGTCGATCTCGACTCGTCCTCCGCCGATGCGTTGGCCGTTCGCCGCCAAAGCGTGAACGACCTGGTGCGCGATCAGATGCAGGCCCTTCTCGGCCGAAGCGATCTCAGCTCCGACGATCGAAACCGCTTGGATCTACACTTTTCGGCGATTCGAGATCTGGAGATTCGACTTGCCGAGTGCGCGCCGCTCGACGGAGGCACCGTCGATGCGATCAACGCGATCGACGGAGATCATCAGAATGGCGATCGCGTGGTCGAGGTGGCGGAGCTGCACATCGACGTGATCGCCTTGGGGCTTTCCTGCGGATATACCCACGCGGTCACCCTTCAGATTGGCAACGGAAACGACGGGACGCGGTATCGGTGGAACGGGGAGCAATTTCCCTCCTATCACTGGATCTCGCACCGCATCTTTTCCGATGGCGCGGACGGCGATCCGATTCCCGACGCGCAGTCGAAGCACAATGCGGTCGATCGAATCCATGCTCGCCTGTTCAAGCGCCTTCTCGATCGACTCTCGGCGTACACCACGGACACGGGCACCTTGCTCGACGAAGGCGTGTGCGCCTGGATCAACGACTTGTCGAACGGCCCGCCGCACGCGATCAACAACCTGCCCTACGTGCTGGCTGGAAGCGCCAAAGGCTTTCTGCGAACCGGCGTCTACGTCGATGCGGGCGGAGTCCCGCACAACAAGCTCCTCAACACGGTCGCGACTGCGGTGGGGCTTCGCAAAACCGACGGTAGCCCCGTCGATGACTTCGGCCACGAGAGCCTCGAGCGCGGACTGATCGATGCGATGATCGTGTGAGGCTCCTCACACGATCGCGTGCTGCGCTTCTTGCTGTGATGTAATATTGCAGCATGAACATCAATAGGCTCGGGTCGTGCTGCGTCCTCTTATCCTTGACCGTCGCGCTCGGGACCGGTTGTGGAGAGCCGGCGGACGCCGGAAGCGGTCGCGATGGAGGCGCTGGGGGACTTGGCGGCATGGGAGGCGCGGCCGGAGCCGGTGGCGGTGGAAACGCCGGCTCGAGCGGAGGCGGCGGAGCCGGTGGCATGGAAGCATGCGAGTCGGATCTGTTCTGCGGGACGCCGGCCGTGTGTTGCGAGGTCGGCCTCGAGTGTCTGAACGGCGCCTGCGTGCCGTCATGCCCGACTGGAACTCGATGCGGCAGCGATGGAGCGATCTGCTGCGACGGCGGTGACGTTTGCCTGGCAGGTGAATGTGCAACGCCGGGCGCGGAGTGCACGGACAGCTTCGACTGCCCCGAAGGCCACTTCTGCGAGCCGACTCTCAACCAGTGTCTGCCGCAACCGACCGGTCCGCTTTGTGAGCTCCGCCCAGACTCGGTCACGTTCGCGCCGACCATCGAGTGGCACTGGGAAGGTTGGAGCGAGGATACCCGCTACCGTCACGTACAATCGACACCCGCAATCGCCGACATCGACGCAGACGGTTTTCCCGAAGTCGTGACCGTCGCCTACCGAAGCACGAGCAACAACATGCTCGTCGTTCTCAACGGGGAGGATGGAAGCGAGAACCTGATGATTCCAGACTCGACGTACAACGTCCGCTGGGGCACCGGCGCGGCGGTCGGAAACATGGATGGCGATGCCGAGCTCGAGATCGTTTTCATGACACAAAGCCGAACCTTGGTCGTCATCGAGCACGACGGCGCCGAAAAGTGGACCGCCGACGTGAGCTCCGGGGCACGGCAAGGATATCCTGCCTTGGCAAACCTGGACGAAGACCCAGAGGCCGAGGTGATCATCGGCGGCAAATGGTTCGACAACGATGGAACGCTGATCCGAGACGAGGGCTGGATCGGCTGCAACGGTGAATGGTGCATCAGCGCCGTGGCGGACTTCGATGGTGATGGCAGGCTGGACATCGTCGGCGGCAATCGGGTCCTCAAAGCCGATGGAACGGTGCTGTGGCAGAACCCGAATGCACCCGATGGCTTCGTAGCCGTGGCCGACATGACGGGCGATGGACGACCGGACGTCGTCGCCATCAGCGCAGGCAACGCGCGCATTCTCGATGGAGTGGATGGGACGATCGTGTTTGGTCCCGTCGCGATACCGGGCGGCGGACAAGGCGGCCCACCTACCGTGGCGGATTTCGACGGGGACGGCCGCCCCGAGTTCGCAGCAGCGGGAAGAGGAAACTACGCGGTCTACGACCCCGACTGTCTGGGCGATCCCGTTCCGCTCACGCTCTGCGGCACGGGACGAAGTGATGGCATCCTCTGGTCGGTCCCCGTTCAGGACCTCTCGTCGAGCGTGACCGGCTCGAGCGTCTTCGACTTCGAAGGCGACGGGAAAGCCGAGGTCGTCTACAACGACGAGTGCCATCTCTACGTTCTGTCAGGCCCGGAGGGCGCAGAGCTTCTGAAGATGGAGAACTCCTCACGGACCGCCGCGGAATACCCACTCATCGTGGATGTGGACGCCGACGGCAATTCCGAGATCATCGTGCCGGCCAACGACGATCAGATCAGTCGCGATGGATGCGAGGTGGGCACGCACGGGCTCTTGGCGTTCGGGGACACGAACGACAAGTGGGTCCGAACGCGACGCGTCTGGAACCAGCACACCTATCACGTCACGAACGTCGAGGCGTCTGGGGTCATTCCGGCGCAGGAGAGCGAGAGCTGGCTGGTCAACGGTCTCAATAGCTACCGCCAGAACGTCCAAGGCGAAGGCATCTTCAACGCACCGGATCTTTCGGTCGCGGGCCTGTCCGTCAATACCGCGTCGTGCCCGAGCTCGATTGGCATCCAAGCACAGATTGCCAACACCGGGTCGCTCGGCGTCGAAGCAGGCGTACCGGTCGGGTTCTATCGAGGCGTCCCGCCCGCGGGAGAGCTGCTCGGCTTCGAGCTGACGAGCACGCCGCTGCTTCCCGGGCAAAGCGAGACCCTGATCATCGCGTTCACCCCGGACACGGGGGACCTAGGCCCTTGGGACTTCTACGTGACGGTCGACGACGAGGCGGCGGGGCTCTCACTGGCGCTCGAATGTGGTGAAGACAACAATCGCGCCAGCGTCGGCACCGCCCGCTGCTTGGTCGTTCAGTAGCGCAAAGACGCGCCCTCATCGTTGCCGTCGTGGTAAGCTTCGGTACCAATGCCGGAGTCGATCGGGTTTTGCGAAAAGCACGAGCTCCCTCTGGACCGCAACGGAGAGTGCGAGCTTTGCCGTTTGAGTGAAATGCCTTCGAGGCCGCCGCCGGTGCGAAGCGGTTTCCTAGCGGTCGTCATCCCCCTGGCTCTGCTCCTCGCTGGTGCTCTTTGGGTGGTTTCCTCCTACACCGCGCAACCGGCGAGTGTGCCCGAGCGAGGGGTCCCCCGTCCGCCGTCCAACGATGCGGCGTCCACGGCGCCGACCAATTGATTGCAAGCCTCCAGCTTTTTTCGATACCCTGCGGTCGTGGGGGCTTGCCCGGATATCGCCGCGCCGCCGGCGAACGTGGGGATCGATTTCGACGTCTCCATGTGGCCGCTCGTATTCGTCTCGATGCCCGCACAGATCCTGCTCGCTGACATCGAGTACTTACAGCAGTCGTACGAGCACGTCTTCGGCGCGCCGAACCGCCATGCGCTGATCGTCGACACCACGACCATCGAGACCATCCCCGATGCGACGTTGCGTCGCCGGATGAAAGAGTTCGAGGACAGCCGGCGCCCCGTCATCCGCGAAAAGAACATCGGCAGTGCCATCGTGCTCTCCAATGCGCTCGTTCGCGGCGCGTTCACGGCCTTGCGCTGGATTTCACCGCAGCCTGCGCCCAACAAAGCTTTTTCCAACGTGCGAGACGCCGCTCGCTGGTGCATCGAAGGCATCGAGGCAGACGGCCAGCGGCTCCCGGCCGCGGCGTACCTGCTCGCGGGCATGCCTCAAGGGCTCTAGGCGGGACGCTCACCTCGGGGCGGCTTCGACGACGACGTACGCGGGATCGCTCTTCGCGCCCTCCGAGTCGGTCACCTGGAGCGCCGCCCGATACGTGCCCGGCACATCCGGAGTCAGTATTGCACGTGGCGCGCTCGAATCCGCGAGCGGCCAGCGGGAGCCGGCAGGAGCCGAGATCAACGACCACGAATGAGTGAGCGCGCCAGCCTCCGGATCGCAACTTTCGCTCCCGTCGAGAATCGCGGGCTCGCCTACCTCGACACGCACGGTGGGTGGAGCCACCGCCGCCGGCCGACCATTGGCCAGCGTGGCGCGCACCCCAAAGCGTCGGCCGCCAGTACGAATCGTGGCGGTAGGACCGGTGCCGTGGAGCTCGCACGCTCCGTCGAGCGTCGCGATCGTGAAGGGCAAGTCCGCGATCGACACGGTCGCCGGAGTGGGATCTAGATACCACTCGACTTCGCCTTCGCGCCTGGCTTCGACGAAACGGCCCGCCCCGCTGAGCGCAACGAGCTGAAGGTCGCTTCCCCGCTCCGCGTAACGAAGCGTTTCTTCACCTTCCTCCGTCTCGACGAGCAACAGCGTCCCATCGGACTGAATCCGGGCCTCGGTCCGCCACGAGCCTTCGGCGAGCGCAATCTCGGCGTTCGCGGTCGTCACGATGGGACCATCGGTCCCCGCGGGATACGGAAAGACGAAGGAGAGCACCGTCACGTCGGAACCGGTGATGTTGGCATCCCACACGGTGTGGGAGCTGCGACCGATGTCGCCCTGGTCGTCGCGCCCTCCAGGCTCGTGAAAGCTGCTCTCTTGGCCGTAGCTCATCGGTCCACTCGAAGAAACCGCAGCGGCAAGCACGCTCGCGCGGGATCGATGCCAGCGGGCGCTCGGGTCGGCACGCACGAACGTGCCGGTGTTCGGAAGGTCGCCTTCGACGGCTTCCCCGCCGCCGTTGCCGTGAAAACGCCAGGTGAACGTCTGGCTCGCACCCGCAATGCTGGACGTGACCCGATCGGCAATGACGAGATAGCGGTTCGATGCAAACACGAACCGTCGCTCGATGTCGGCTCCACCCGCCAAGCCGTACTGACCTGCGCCGTATTGCGTCGTGACGGTGACGCCGTCCGCCATCGCGGAATCGAACGAGTGGCTCAGATACGCCATTCCATCGGCTGGTGGCGGCGAGTCCGGCCCCAACGTGCCCCAGGCGAGGGAGGCGTCGAGATAATCCACCGGTCCGCGGCCGTCGACGAGAATCATGTTGTGATCCTCGGGCTGATTCACGTCGAAGCGTCGCGGAAATTCCAAGTAGCCTGGGTCGAGCATCAACCGCTCGCCGTACGCATAGAACATGAATGAGGCGGGATCGGCGTGCTCGTGGGAGTCGGGGAAAACGGGGTCGCCGTCCGGGCCCCGGCCGAACGACGCAGCGACGTCATGCTCGCCCAAGACCACGGCCACGACGTCGTCCTGCCCCCATCCGCTCCGAAAGACGGCGGCGCCGCCTTTCTCGTAAATCCGCGTCGGGGAGCCCTCGGGAGCACGTGGCGTCACCGAATCATCGAAATCGAAGATCGCGTCCGGCGCGAGCTCGATGTTTCCGTCGGTGGGATATGGATAAGGCGCAGCCAGGTATTCAGAATCACGGCTCAATGCCCAGGCCCAATGGAGCTCGGGCGCGTCCAACTCCGTTGCCGGCGCAAGGCCGTAGTAGTGCCGGCGACCGACGTTTCCGTCGTCGTGTGGCGCGAGCGATCCGTCTGGCAGCATCAGGTCGAGCATCCAGCGGTGGGCCCGAATGATGCGAGGATCGCGCCAAGGGCTGAGCCGTTCGACGTCTGCCGCCACGGGCCATGGCTCGCCCTGAACCCAGCGGTCCCAAGCCCGCGCCATGGGCAGAAGGTTCTGCGAGGTGTACCGGAAG
>DATIUW010000077.1:0-2978 GCA_035466435.1 Polyangiales bacterium
GATGAATTGCCTCACGACTCACACGCGGCTCGCCATGCTGGCGATGCTCGCAACGGAGATGGCGACGGGTTCTTGCTGCGACGATGCGGGCCCGGTTGCCGTCGATGTCCCTGACCAGCTCGGTTCCTTCGCGGTCGGACATACGATGTTCACGGTCATCGACGCCGACCGTGATGACCGCGAGCTGCGAGTCGACGTTTGGTACCCAGTCGATGAGACCGATGCAACCGACGGCCCTTTCAGCGAGTATCCGCTTCAGGGCCCGTTCACGCTCGCCTCGGAGGTCGCAGTCGACGACCTCCGGGTGTCATCGGCAGCGCAGCATCCGCTGCTGGTCTTTTCGCACGGCTTTGGCGGCATCAACACCCAGTCGACACAGCTCATGGAGGCCCTGGCCAGCCACGGATTCGTCATCGCGTCTCCAGAGCACACGGGCAACACCGCGCTCGATTCGAGCGACGAGATGCCTGCCGAGAAGCGGGTTCCGGACGTATCGGTCGTCATCGACCGTATGTTCGAGCGGTCGAATACCGATGGTGATCCGTTCGAGTCGCGCATCGACGAAGCCAAGGTCGGGGTGCTCGGCCACTCGTTTGGTGGAAGCACGGCCCTCGGCATGGTGGCCGGTTTTGGGGGCGCCGAGCCCGATCCACGGGTCAAAGTCATCGGGGTGATCGCCGGCGGCGTGGGCGACGGCAACTTCGATGAAGAGGCGCTGGCGACCGTGACTGCGCCCACCATTTTGCTCGTCGGTACGTTGGATCCGAATGCCGTCGAGAACCACGACTTCGCGTTCGCCCACATGCCGAATGCCGAGGCGCTCTTCAAAGTCGAGATTACGGGCGCCAACCACACCCATTTTGCGAACGTCTGCGCAATCGGCGACTTCTTGTTGGAGCTCGGATTGAGTCAAGACCAATGGCCTGGGTTCGGCGCGGAAGCGTTGATTCAACCTTACAACGACACGTGTACCGACGACGTCTATCCCATTGCAGAAGCGCACCGCCTGCAGAACCTCTACATGGTCGCGCACTTCAAGCGATATCTGCTCGAGCAACGCGGATACGATCGCTTCTTGTCGTCTGCGTATGCAGATGCCAACGAGCCCGCTGTTAGCTTCATCACCAAGTGAAATCACTCGGCTGGCGCTCACCCCGGCTTGGTGTTTAACTACAGCTCGGAAAAAACGGGGGACATCACCATGCGTGCATTCATCTTGGCTTTGATCACGACGACGGCGTTTGCCTTTGCGGGTTGCGGCGATTCCAACGACGGTGGCACTGGAGGGTCTGGCGGCACCGCGGGCACCGGCGGCACCGCGGGCACCGGCGGCAGCGCAGGTACCGGCGGCACGGCAGGCACCGGCGGCGTAGGGGGCGTTGATGGCATCGTTACCGACCTCGAGGTCACATCGGTGCTCCAGGGGCTCGCCAATCCCTGGGACATCGCTTGGCTGCCCAATGGCACCGTGCTGGTCACCGAGCGTCCGGGCCGCCTCAACGTGTATGGCGCTGGTATCGACCAGCCGCCGACCCTGGTCGTCGAGCCCGAAGACCTCATCGCGAGCGGGGAGGGCGGCATGCTGGGTCTCGAGGTGGACCCTAACTTCGGTGAAAACGGCTACGTGTACGTGTGCTTCTGCTCTACGGCCGGAGGGGAGCCCGACGTTCGCGTGGTTCGCTACACGCTGAGCACGCCGGATGGCGAAGCAGAAGAGGGTCGGACGGACATCGTGACGGGCATGCCATACAGCACGGGGCGGCACAGCGGCTGCCGCCCGCGGTTTGGTCCCGACGGCTACCTGTGGGTGGGCACGGGCGATGCGGCGATTGGCACCACACCACAAGACGACGACTCGCTCGGGGGCAAAGTGCTTCGCATCGATCGGGACGGCAACGCAGCCCCTGGGAACCCTGGTGGATACCGCTGGTACTCCAAGGGCCATCGCAACATTCAAGGTATGGCGTTTCGGGCGTCGGACGAGCTCGGCGTCTCTGCCGAGCACGGCCCCGGGACCGACGACGAGGTCAACTTGCTCGTCCCGGGCAACTTCGGCTGGGATCCCATTCCTGGATACAACGAAGCCGTGCCGATGACCGATACCGAGAAGTTCCCCGACGCCATCGAGGCGATCGTCTCGACCGGCTCTCCGACCCTCGCATACTCGGGAGCCGAGTTCGTGCAGCGCGGGACGTGGGGCGACTGGAACGGCGCGCTCGTGGTGGCGACGTTGAAAGCGCAGCATCTTCATCTCTACTTCATCGACGAAGAAGGCAACGCCACCGACGGCGGCCGCTGGATCGAAGATCGCGGCCGGTTGCGCTCGCCGCGGATGGGGCCGGACGGCCTGCTCTACGTCACGACCGACGGGAGCTCCGGGAGCGGTGAGGTATTGCGCGTCGCGCCAATCGTCACGCCGTAGTCGGTACCGTGCGCGAGGGTGGGCTACTCAGGCGAGCGCGCGCTTCCACGCAGCCAGCACGTCGTCGGTAAACAAGACGAAGCGGATCTCGTCCAAAGCCCAAGCGCTGCTCCGGACCACCGAGATCGAGATCGCAGCGGCTTCGTCGAGCGGGTAGCCATACACCCCACACGAAATCGCTGGGAAGGCAACCGACCGAAGGCCGTGCTCCACGGCGAGCTCGAGGGCAGAGCGATATGCGCTACCAAGAAGTGCCGCGTCGCCGGGACGGCCGCGATAGACCGGGCCCACCGTGTGGATGACGTGTCGGGCTCGCAGCCCGAAGCCAGGCGTGATGCGAGCCTCGCCCGTAGGACAACGGATTCCGGGCCGGACCTCCGGAAGCTTACGACAGGCCTCGAGCAGCTCCGGTCCGGCCGCACGATGAATCGCGCCGTCGACACCGCCTCCGCCGAGCATCTTCTGGTTGGCAGCGTTCACGATGGCGTCGACCGCTTGCTGCGTCAGATCTCCCTGAACGATTTCAATCCGAGTCATCTCGACCCTGTAATGATCC
>DATIUW010000078.1:0-2182 GCA_035466435.1 Polyangiales bacterium
CGGCTGGCCGAAGCCGAAGAACACGGGTCCGTCTCGATGGGCCTCCATATGGGCCAGAGCCGGGCTATCGTCCCTTGGTCCGGCCGAGGTCATTCGGCGCGGGCAAACCAGTGCGTTCGACATGAGCCGCGCGAGGAAGGACCTGGGCTACGAGCCTCGCGTGACGCGCGAGCAGGGGATGACCGAGCTCGCCGCATGGTATCGGCGCGCCCGAGGGAATCGATGACCGAGCTAAGCACTGATCCGCATTGGATGCGGGAGGCCATCGCGGAGGCGCGATTGGCGGAGGCTCGTGGTGAGGTGCCGGTGGGTGCGGTCATCGTGCACGAAGACCAGATCATCGGTCGTGGGCACAATGAGCGCGAATCGCAGCAAGATCCGACCGCGCATGCGGAGATGATCGCGATTCGACAGGCCGCACGAGCGCTCGGAAGCTGGCGGCTCATCGACACGGTGCTCTACGTCACGCTCGAGCCATGCCCGATGTGCGCGGGAGCCCTGGTGAACGCACGCGTGCCGCGTGTCGTGTGGGGTTGCGACGACCCGAAGGCGGGCGCGACCCAGACGCTCTACACCATCGGCAGCGACCCCCGTTTGAACCATCGCTTCGAATGCGTCCCAGGGGTGCTCGCAGAGGAATGTAGCGCGCTCCTGACCGGATTTTTTGCGGCGATCCGCGCCAAGAATGGCCCGCGCGGCGCTCGTTGACACCCCAAGGTGGTTTGCTAGCTTCCGCCGCGGAGAGCTGACCGAGCGGTCGAAGGTGCTTGATTCGAAATCAAGTGTGCCGACAGGTACCAAGGGTTCGAATCCCTTGCTCTCCGCCAAGTTCTTTGACGACAAGTTGAGGAAAGCATAGGTCCCTGCCACGCGCGGGGGTCGATGCATGAAGGAAGGCGGACTCCGCCTGGAGAGGTGACCGAGTGGTCGAAGGTGCACGACTGGAAATCGTGTGTGCCGAAAGGTACCGGGGGTTCGAATCCCTTCCTCTCCGCCTTATGGTCCTGCCAACGCCGGCCCGTGAAATCCGCCAGGCCCGGAAGGGAGCAACGGTAGCGGTAACCGGCGTGTGGCGGGGCCTTTTTTTACGCCTATAGTGACGATGGCGGGGCAAGCTGCTCATTGATGGAGCGAATGATGCGCATTCGGGCTGTCCTCATCGTGCTCGCCACAATTGTCCAGGCATCGACGGCGCTGGGCCAATGGGACCCATCGGTCGTGCGCGAGGACGAAGCCTCCGAAGACGGGGAGTCCTCGATCGTCGTGATCGACTCGCCTCCCGCGCCGACCCCACCGGCCGCGCCCCCCTCTCGCTTGGTGCTCGAGCGACCCGGACAGGTGTTGCTCTCCGGTACGCCGGTGCGCGTTCAGTTTCGCTCGCCGACCGACGGCGTGTCGTTTCAGCTCCGCGTGGGTGGGAGCTACTCCTCGATCAGCGGCGTCAGCTTTGGTGTCGGCTGGGGCTGGGGCTGGGGACATCCAGGTTGGGGCTCCTGGGGCTATCCGGCCTGGGGATACCCGGGTTGGGGTTGGGGCGGTGTTGCGCCCTACTACGGCGAGGTGATCACCAAGACCTACCAGCCGATCTGTGAAGCCCCGTGCAACGCGACCCTTCTCTCGGGCCGGCACCGGCTGGCCCTCGCGCTCGGCGGCGGACAGCCCGTCGACGTGGGGCGTCCCATCGACCTCACGGTCGACTCGGTGGTCGAAGGCCGCTACGTCGACAAGCGCCGATTGCGCAAGGCCGGCTGGGCGACGTTCGTGGCCGGTTCGTTGGCGGGCATGGCGTTCATGTTTGCCTCCGTCGACTACCGCAACGACCCGTTCCAGGGCGACCAACTGCGCTACCCGGCCATGTTCTACACGGGGCTCGGCGTTTTCGTGAGCTCGATCATCGCCGGCGCCGTGCTCGCCGCACAGGATGACGAGGCGTATATCGACGTATATCCGCTGGAGTGAGGATCGGGGTCGGCGGGCCGCTGACCCTGGCGCTGTCGCTGAAGCTGCCACTGCCGCTGACCCTGAGGCTCGAGGATCGAGGTCCGCGGATCGAGACCCGAGAGCCGCGGTGCGGGGCCCGCGTGTCACTGACGCTAAGCCGGCCTAAGCACGCTCGCGTTCCGACGTTCCTGCTGCGCTTCAGTCGCATAACCACAGACCGTCACTGCACAAGACGTAATCG
>DATIUW010000079.1:0-16774 GCA_035466435.1 Polyangiales bacterium
ACCGTGTGAGCTGCTCGCGTGCCCCACGAGTGGTGAGGGCGATGGATTCGGGGTCTCGGTTGCGATTTCAGGTGACACCGTCGTCGTGGGCGCCCCCGGAGAAGCCAGCGCGGCTACCGGTGTCGACGGCAACGAAAACGACGACAGCGCACCGGGCGCCGGTGCGGCGTACGTCTTCGAGCGCATCGACGACGTGTGGCAACAGACGGCGTATCTCAAGGCGTCCAACACCGATGCCGGCGACCGCTTCGGCTTTGCCGTGGCGATTGCTGGAGACACGATCGCGATCGGCGCGGAGCGCGAGGACAGCGCCAGCGCCGACGATCAAGGCGACGACTCCGCGGAAGACGCGGGCGCCGTCTACGTGTTCGAGCGCATGGGTGGTGTATGGGAGCAGACCCAGTATCTGAAGGCCTCCAACGCGGAAGAGGGCTTCTTGTTTGGAGCCAATCTCGCATTGTCCGACTCCACGTTGGTGGTCGGCTCACCGGGAGAAGGCTCGGTCGGGGGCGCGAATAGCGGCGCGGCCTACGTCTTCACGCTCGTCGAAGGCGCCTGGACCCAGACCAATTTCTACAAGGCGTTCAACGCAGATGCCGGCTCGCAGTTCGCGGGCCCTCCGGGCGCCGTCTCCTATGGGCAGGCGAGCACGCTCAACTCTTGTGAGGTTCAAGCCACGACCAAGGGCTCGAGCCTCAGTTTGTTCGGCGATACGTTGATCGTAGGCGCCCCTTTCGAGGACAGCCCTGCCGCCGGTGTGAATGGCGTGCCGACGGGCACGCCGATTCCGAACAGCGGCGCCGTGTACGTCTTCGATAACAGCGAACAGTAACGGCTCGCGTCAGGGCGCGCGGGTGCCGTGCACCGGGTGGATACGCAAGTATCGGCCGAGGTGCTTGGCGCCCACGTAGAACGGCCCGGTATCGACCACTGCAACGGTGAGCTTGAAGCTGTAGCCCGCTCCGATGAAGGTCAGAAGCTGCGGCCAAAGCGGACGGGATTCGTCGAGCGGAAGGCCTTTGGCGAGGAAGTGCGTGATCAGGATCACTGCCACGGTGTCGACTAGTTGGCTCACCAGTGTGGAGCCATTGTTCCGGAGCCATAGGTGACGTCCGTTGGTCAAGCGCTTCCAGAAATGAAAGAGCTGCACGTCGATGAATTGTGCTGCCAGGTACGCGATCATGGAGGCGGTCACCGCACTGAAAGCCAAACGCCGTAGCTCGAAAAACACGCCGGCTCGAGGTTGATCGGGGGGCTCGAAACCGGGAAGCGCCCCGCCGATCCACAGGATGAACATCACCCAGAGATTGAGTGCGAGACCCATCCACACGACCTGGTTTGCGCGGTGGCGACCAAAGAGCTCCGAGATGAAGTCGGTGCACAAGAACGTGACCGGGTAAGGCAAGACGCCGACCGCGAGCGGCATGGGGATGGTGATCTCAGTGCCCGGGAGGCGAAAGCTGAGGTCGATGAATCGAGTGACGCCGAGGATGTTGAGCATCGCCAGCGTCCCGAGGAAGAGTCCGGAAAGGACCAGGAACACGAGCTGCCGCCGCTCCTGCAGCGTCGCTTCATCGAGCTTGGGCAGCCCGTCGAACCCGTACTGTTCCGAGGGCAAGAGCTCGGTGGGCCGCCCGATCACGAACGCGCCTTTTGGCGCAATGCCTTACCCTCGATGCCGCGCCATGCCTGATGCTCCTGTCCGGCCCGTTTGGTGTCCGAGAGCTGCTCGTAGAGCGAGGGGAGCGAGATGGAGAGTGCTCGCGCGCCTGTTGCTCTTTCCCACGCCTCGCGCAGCGCGGACAGGTCCTGCATCGGCTGGACGACGACCTTGCCCCGCACCAGCGTTCCAACCGTTCCCTTCGGGCCCGAAGCCTGCTCGGTCCCGTGCTCGTGTGGCTCGCCTGCCTCGCACGCCGCGCAGTGATGGGCGACTCGTTCGTGTTGGATGAACAGCCTCGTGCCCTCGGGCAGCTCGCTCTCGAGCCCGTCGAAAGCTCCCGGCTCGCGCTCCAAGGCGACGAAGGGCCAGCGCCGCTCGTCGCCTCTGCGAAGAATCTCGAGCAATGGAAACACCGGCAGCGTCTCATCCTCGGAGACTTTGTGAGCCGCGACGGGCGCTCCGTCCCAAAGCACCAGATCCCCATAATCGATCGGCGCATCGCGAAACGTGGGCGACTGCACGACACCGTGGCATGGGCTGAGCGGCGCGACCCAGACCAGCTCGAAGGCCACCGCGTCCTTCGGGAGATGAGATGTGGCATCGGTCTGAGGCGTGCGCGAAAGCACCCGAATCAGCATCGGTGGAAGGCCGGCCACGTAAGGCATCTGACGGGCCTGGTCGAGCCTTGCGGGAACACCGAGAGCCTCCCACGCTTCGACGGCCTCCTCCCCCTTGCCGAGCGCAGTCGCGCAGATGGCGAGATTCCATAGAATCGGCCTTTCGGATCCGAGGCGCCATCGGGCTTGCTGGTTGGCGTCGAAGCCCTCGTCGAAGCGCCCCCGCCACTTGTCGAGCAAGCCTGCGTCGTACCACCACTCTCCGCGCTCCGCGTCGAGCTCGATCGCTCGCGTGAACGCCTCTTGTGCCTCCGCGTCTCGCCCCGCGCCGCACAAGCGCAGCGCATTGCCCAGCATCGCGAGAAGGTTGCCTGCGACGTCGGGGTCTTCCCGATCGCGTTCGGGCAGCGCATCCAGGCTTTGCTGCAACGCCTCGGCAGCCCACCATGCGGGGCCGTCTTCGGTGAGCGTCGGCTCATCCATTCCCCGCCTCCCGGCCTGCTCGATCAAAAGGCTGGCGACGCCCAGCGTGAGACTCCAATCGCCGCGCCAGGCGTCGTTGAGCTCGCGGAGCACTTCCCGGTGCTCTGGCTCGTTGCCCATTTCGGCGATCAAGCTGAGCGCGAGCTCGGCGAGCTTTCGATCCGTGCGCAACTGATCCCGCCGCTCTAGGACCGCAACCCAGGTGCTCCGGAGATCCTCCTTGGTTTCCTCGACGCTCATGGCGCCCGAGCTTAGCAGTCCGGCCTTCGTTGTCAGCGGCGAGAACGGCCGAACGGGCTCATTCGTGCCTGTTCTTGGTAGCCCGGGGTCTTTTTCGCTAATCTGACGGGACGAGGGCCGGTCGGCGGCCGCCGCCGCGGAACGAGGGTGAGTTGCAATATCACAGTGCCGGACTGACCGATGTCGGCCAACGCCGAAAGCTCAACGAAGACGCTTTCCTAATCGATGATGATCTAGGTCTGTACGTCGTCGCGGACGGTATGGGCGGGCATGCCGCGGGCGAGATAGCGAGCCAAGAGGCGGTCGATACCGTGCACGGCATGGTCACCCGGGGCCACGTGGCGTTGAAACGCGTCGCCGCGGGAGACACCTCCGAGGACTCGCTGCGCCAGGCGATCCGGGTCGTCGAAAGCGCCGTGCAAGCGGCGACCTACATGGTCTTCGGCCTCGCGCAGCACGCGCCCGAGCAACAAGGCATGGGCACCACGGTTTCGGTGCTCGCGATGTGCGGGAACTACGGCATCACCGCACAGGTGGGCGACAGCCGCATCTATCTGATCCGGGGACACAAGGCCGAATCGCTGACCGAAGATCACACCCTGGTGGCTTGGCAGCTCAAGCAAGGGATCATCACGGAGGCGGAAGCTGCACGCTCACCGCACCGCAACGTGATCACGCGCGCCGTCGGCAGCCGCGAGTACGTGCAAGTCGACACCGGCTTTTTCGAGGTGCAGCCGTCGGACGCGTTCCTGCTCTGCTCGGACGGGCTGCACGGCTATCTGCAGATCGACGAGATCCCCGAGGTGGTCGAGATGGGACCGAAGGGCGCTGCGAACCGGTTCATCCACCTCGCCAACGCGCGCGGCGGCCGCGACAACATCACCGCCATCGTCGTCAACGTGCTGTAGTAGCGGACCTAGCAACCGTCAGGGTTGCGGCCTCGAGACCGGTTAGTCCGTCTCTTCGTCCGAGCCCGCTTCTTCTTCGGGCTTGGCTATGGAGAAGGAGCCCAGCTTGTCTTTCAGGGCGTCGCCGAGCGTGGCTTGGGCGCCACCGAGGCTCGGGCCGACCTTTCGCGGGGCTATGCGCTTCGCGCCACCCTCGGAGCGATCGATCTTCGCGACCTCTTGGCCTTCGGCCGCGCGAAGCGACAACGTGATGGTGCGGTCCTCGTCGTCGATGCGAATCACCTGCGCCTTCACGATGTCGCCGGTCTTCACGATCTCGGTCGGCTCTTGGCTCAGGTCGGCGCTGATCTCGCCTCGTGGAATCACGCCCTCGACGCCCCGTTCGATCTCGACGTGAATGCCGTACTCGTCGGCCCCGATCGCGCGGACTTCCACCACGGTGCCTTCAGGATACCGATCCGGAATGAAGCTCCAGGGATCTTCGTAGAGCTGCTTGATGCCTAGGCTCACCTTGCGATCGTCGTGATTGATCGAGAGGATGATTGCCTCGACCTCGTCGCCCTTGCGGTAGAGGTCGGCCGGGTTGTTGATGCGCTGGGTCCAGCTCAGGTCCGACTTGTGGACCATGCCGTCCACGCCCTCTTCGATGCCTACGAACACGCCGTAGTCGGTGATGGAGCGCACCCGGCCCTGGATGATGTCGCCCGGATTATACTTCTGCGTGAAGACCGTCCAGGGATCGGGCTCGAGCTGCTTGAGGCCCAAGCTGATGCGCTTGTTCTGCGCATCCAAGTCGAGCACCACGCACTCTACCTCTTGGCCCACTTCCAGCACCTTCGAGGGGTGCTTGGGCTTGGCCCAGGTCATTTCGCTCACGTGAATCAGGCCCTCGACGCCCTGCTCCAGCTCGACGAATGCGCCGTAGTCGGTGAGGGATACGACCTTGCCCTTGACCTTCTTGCCGGGGACGTAAATGTCGTGCGCGACGTTCCACGGGTCCTCCGTGGTCTGCTTGAGACCGAGGGACACACGCTCGGTGTCGGCGTTGTACTTGAGGACCTTGACGGTGACCTCGTCACCCACCTCGAAGACCTCGGAAGGATGATTGACGCGTCCCCAGCTCATGTCGGTGATGTGAAGGAGACCGTCGATGCCGCCGAGATCGACGAACGCACCGTACTCGGTGATGTTCTTGATCGTGCCCGTGACGACTTGGCCTTCTTCCAAGTTCTCGAGCGTGGCCTCCTTGAGGCGATCGCGCTCCTTTTCGAGGAGCACGCGACGCGACAAGACGATGTTGCCGCGCTTCTTGTTGAACTTGATGACCTTGAACTGGAAGGTCTGCCCGAGAAGCCGATCCAGGTTGCGCACCGGGCGCAGATCGACCTGCGAACCAGGAAGGAATGCTTTGACGCCGCCGCGGATGGTCACCGCGAGGCCGCCCTTCACGCGCTGCGTGATCGTGCCTTCGATGAGCTCGTCGCGTTCGCACGCGGCGCTGATCTCATCCCACACCTTGAGCTTGTCGGCCTTTTCCTTGGAGAGGGACACCAGGCCGTCCTCGTTCTCCTTGGTCTCGATCAACACGTCCACGTGATCTCCCGGAGTCGCCGAGATGTTCCCTTCGGAATCGAGGAACTCGTGGAGCGAAATCACACCCTCGGACTTGTAGCCGATGTCGACGACGACGGAGTCCTTGCCGACCTTGAGGATGGTGCCTTCGACGATGTCGCCTTCGCGGAGCTCGTCCGTTTGAGCTACCGAGGCTTCGAAAAGAGCTGCAAAGCTCTCTGACTGAGGATTTTGAATTTCTGTGGTTTCGGTCATGTATGAATCACTGCGTCCGTCGCGATCGAGAGCGCTCTGCACGAGAGCCCATCCTCCCAAAGGCCGCCGGAACCGCAGGGGACGACGTGGGTAGCAGGGGACCTAGTAGGTGTCAATTGCAGGACTGAACCAGCTCGAGCACGTGTTTTACCACCGCCTCGAGGTCCAACCGCGTGCTGTCCAGGATGACCGCATCCTCGGCCGGCCGCAACGGCGCGATCGCCCGCGTGGAGTCCGCCTCGTCTCGCGCCCGGATCTGTCTCAGGATCTCGTCGTGATCTGCTGACATTCCGCGCTCCTGGAGGTCCTTTACGCGCCGGCGGGCCCGCTCCTCGGCCGAGGCGGTGAGGAAGAGCTTCACTTCGGCATCCGGGAAGACCACCGTGCCGATGTCCCTGCCCTCCAGCACCACGCCGCCCTCTTTTCCGAGCTCTCGCTGGATGCCGAGAAGCGCGCGCCGAACGCCCGGATAGGCGCTCACCTTACTTGCACCCGCCGATATTTCGGATGTCCGGATCTCGTCGGCGCGATCCCGACCATCGATCAAAAGCCGAGGGGTTCCGTCGTCTTGCGAGGCAAAATCGAGGTCGATTTCGTGGCAGAGCGCCGACACGGCCGCTTCGTCGTCCCAGGAGATGCCGCGATCTCGCGCTGCGAGGGCCACGCCGCGGTACAGTGCGCCGGTGTCGACCAGGGTGTACCCGAGACGGCCCGCCAAGACGCGGGCCGTCGTGCTCTTGCCGACGCCGGCGGGGCCGTCGATCGCGATCACCGGCCGGGGACGACTCATGCTTCCTCCGTGATGTCGGCCCCGAGCGATCGCATGAGCGCGACGAAGCCCGGGAAGCTCGTGTCGACCGACTCCGCACCGTCGACGATACTCTCCCCGTCGGCGAGCAAACCGAGCAGCGCTGCCGACATGGCAATGCGATGGTCTCCACGGCTGTCCACCCGAGCGGCCCGCAACGAGGCGCCGCCGGTGATGCTCAGGCCGTCGGGCAGCTCCTCGCATGGCACTCCGAAGGCGCGGAGCACCTCGGCCATCGTGGCGATACGGTCGCTTTCCTTCACGCGCAGCTCGGCTGCATCTCGAATCTCGGTGGAGCCTTTGGAGACCGCAGCTAGCGCGCAAGCGACCGGAACCTCGTCGATCATGCGCACGATGAGCTCGCCGCCCGCCACTGACCCCCGCACCGCGCCATGCCCGACGGTGAGCTCGGCCATCGGCTCGTCGCCGGCTCCATGGCCGGTCGACCGGTGCGACACGTTCACGCCCAAGAGCCGAAGCCAGTCGAAGACCCCGGTACGGGTTGGATTGATGCACACGTCGCGCACGCTGACCTGGCTGCCCGGAACCATCGCGGCTGCGACCAAAGGGAACGCCGCGCTCGAGGGATCTCCGGGAACCTGCCAATCGAACGGATCCCAACCTCCCGCCCAGTCGAGATTCGGGTCCAAAAAGACCGATGCGCCGGCGGTTTGAAGCGGCACGCCCAGCGCCAGCATCATGCGTTCGGTATGGTCGCGTGAGAGCATGGGCTCTTCGATCGCCGTCGGGCCGGAGGCGTAGAGCCCGCTCAACAGCAGGGCGCTCTTCACCTGAGCGCTTGCGATCGGCATTGCGTACTCGATGCCTTTGAGCGCCTCCCCTTCCACGAGCGGTGCGATCGAGATCGGTGGGTACAGCTCGTCCGGTTTGGCGCCCGCGGTGCCTGCGATGTGCGCGCCCCGCGCTCGGAGGGGCTTGATGACTCGCCCCATCGGGCGCCGCGTGAGCGACTCGTCCCCGATCAAGCGGGTGCCGAAGCGCTGACCGCTCAACAGCCCGGCGAGCAGTCTCATCGTAGTGCCCGAGTTGCCGCAGTCGACGACGTCCCGCGGCATTTGGAGGCCTCGTAGCCCTACACCGTGGACGAGGGTCGAGTCATCGGTGCTTTCGACGGCCACGCCCATGGCGCGGAACGCCTCGCGAGTGGCTGCATTGTCCAGACCTTCCGAAAGGCCCGTGATGCGCGAGACGCCTCGGCCGAGCGCGCCGAAGATCAAGCTTCGGTGGCCGATGCTCTTGTCGCCCGGCACTTCGACCACGCCCCGAAGCGGGCCGGATCGGCGAACCCGATATCGCTTGGGTTGGCTAGACACGGGCCTTTCTTAGCACGGTGCGAAGCGATTCGAGGAAACGCTCGTTCTCGTGTGGCAGCCCGACGGTGACGCGTATCCACGACCCCAAGGGGGCCGGCATGGGCCTCACGATGACCCCCTCGTGCAGCAGCGCGTCGTAGACCGCCCTGCCCGGCCGGGCCACGTCGACGAGCACGAAATTGGCCTGACTCGGGGCAACCCTGAACCCCTCGGTTTCGAGCGCCCTGGTGAGCTCGTGGCGGTCCCTGACCGTGGCTTCCACGCTCGCCCGCAGATGGGCTTGGTCCGCGAGCGCGGCGCGGGCTCCGACCTGCCCTGCCGTTCCCACGTTGAAGGGAGCGCGCAGCCTCTCCAGATGCGCGATCAGCTCCACGGAACCGATCACGTAGCCGACCCGTAGTGCCGCGAGCCCATAAGCCTTCGAGAAAGTCCGCAGGATGGCAAGCCTCTCTCGCGTATCGCGCAGCTCGGTGGCGGGCTTGAAGTCTGCCGCATCTGCATACTCGACGTATGCCTCGTCGACGATTGCGAGCACCTGCTCGGGCAACGAGCGCAGGAGGCGCTCGAGCTCGCCCCCAGAAACGTAGCTGCCGGTCGGGTTGTTCGGGTTCGCGACGAACAGCAGCTTGGTAGCCGGTGTAACGGCTTCGAGCAGGTCGTCGACGTTCCAGTGCAAGTGATCCCGAAGTGGAACGGCCGTGTGGTCGAGCTCCTGCGCGATCGAAGCGATGCGGTAACACGGGAACGAGGGGTGGCCGAACACGGCGTGCTCCGTGCGGCTCGCGCACACTCGGCAGATCAAGTCGATGAGCTCGTTCGAGCCGTTGCCGAGACCGATCTCCTCGGCGCGTGCGCCGTGATGCGCAGCCAGGGCCTGACGGAGCTCGTATCCCCTCGGATCTGGATACCGGTGCAGCTCGAGTGATGCGCCGGATACTGCTTCGATCGCTCGTGGCGAAGCCCCATAGGGGTTCTCGTTCGATGCGAGCTTCACGACATCCTGGATGCCGAGCTCTCGCGTGAGCTCGTCCGCCGGCTTGCCGGGCTCATACGCCGTGAGGGCGAGGATGTGGGATGCCGCGAGTTCGCTCATGGGGTCGCCGGTCAGCTCGGCCGGGGATAGCTGCCGAGGACCTTGGCATAACGCGCGGTGCGGCGCAGCTCCTCCACTGCGGTTAGGACGGCCCGATCGGTGATGTGGCCATCCATCTCGAGAAAGAACACGTAGTGCCACTCGGTGCCGGTCGAAGGTCGGGACTCGATGCGGGTGAGGTTGATCGCCCGGTCGGCCAGCGGACGCAGCGCCCGGTGAAGCGCGCCAGGATCGTCGCCAGGCGCCATGGCCAAGACGGTGCGGTCACGTCCCGTGCGCGAAGGAAGCCGATTGCCGACGATGCCGAACCTGGTGACTACGTCGGAATCGTCCTCCAAGCGATCGTCGATCAGCTTCAATCCGTGAAGCTCACGGAGCAACGGGGAACCGACCGCTGCGGATTGATCATCGCCGAGCGCGAAGTGGGCAGCGGCTTCTCCCGACTGCACGTCGACCAGGATCGCGTCCGGATAGCGGGAGCGAAGCTGGCGTTCGCACGCAGCAATCGCGGGAGCGGCTCCATAGATCTTCAGAACCTGAGCCGGGTCGCCCGACTGGGACAGCAACTGATAACGAAGTGCGCTCACGCGCTCCGCGCAAAGCTTGGCATCGGTCGCGATCAGTCCTGTCAGCGTCGCGGTAACCGCTCCATCCGTGGAAGTTTCGAGCGGGACGACGCCGAACGTGGCGTGGCCGTGAAGCACCGCCTCGAGAACGGACGAAACCGAGTCCGTAGGTCGGAAGCTCGGGGCGTGTCCGAAGTAGTCACGCGCGGCGGCGTGGGCGAGATCTCCCGGAGCGCCGAAGTATGCCACGACGTCGGGTGCGACCAGCGCCGTGCACGCGGACAACACCTCCCGAAACACGGGCTCGATGCTCGACGCCGGAAACTCCTTGGCAAGCGCACGAGCGCTTTCGATGACGTTTGCCTTCTTTGGTAGCCGGAGCGGCTCGTCACCGGTTTCTTGCCGTAGCGCGTTGTACTCTCGAATCGCCTTGGCGCGCGCGTTGAGCGCTTCCATCAGTTGCCGGTCTGCTTCTTCGAGCTCTTCTGTGATCCGGCGAAGACGATCGTTCATGATCATGATGGTAACAGCCCTCGTTACCGACGTATACCGCTGAGCAGCTTTCGTTATTCCTCGTCCTGCAGCGCGAGGTCGCGCAATCGGGCGAGCGTCACGAGTGCGTCGACCGGCGTCATGCGTTCTACGTCGAGCGCTCTCAGCGTTGCCTCTAGCGCAGACGGCGCATGCGGCGATGGCTCGAACAAAGGCATCTGCGGCGTTTGTGCGGGCTCCGCGCGTGCTTCCAGCTCGTGCAACTTGGTCTTTGCGCGGGCGAGGACGACGGGTGGCACGCCGGCCAGTCTAGCCACTGCCAGGCCATAGCTTCGGTTGGAGCCCCCGGGAACCAATTGGTGCAGCAAGACCATACTATCACCGTGCTCTTTTGCGGCGACGTTGTAGTTGGCTGCGTTCGGGAGACGCTCGGCCAGCTCGCAAAGCTCGTGATAGTGCGTAGAGAAGATCGCCCTGCAACGCGTTGCATCATGCAGGTGCTCCGCCACGGCCCACGCGATCGCGAGGCCGTCATAGGTGCTCGTGCCGCGTCCGATTTCGTCTAGGATCACGAACGATCGCTCGGTGGCGCCACGCAGGATGCTCGACGCTTCCATCATTTCGACCATGAAGGTGCTCTGTCCGCGTGACAGATGGTCGCTCGCGCCGACGCGGGTATACACGCGATCGACGATCCCGATTTGGGCGCCCTTTGCTGCGACGAAGCTGCCGGCTTGAGCCATGATCACGGCAAGGGCCGCCTGCCGCATCGTGGTGGACTTGCCGGCCATGTTCGGCCCGGTCAACAACATGAACCGAGCTCCTTCGGAGTCGAGCTCGATGGTGTTGGGCACGAAGCCGTCCTTCGCCGCGTAGTGTTCTACCGTGGGATGTCGGCTGTCTTCGAGGTAGAGTCGCATGCTGCCGTCGACGGTCGGCCGAACGTACCGGTGATGGTGGGCGACTTCTGCGAGAGCGGCCGCGGTGTCGATCTCGGCGATCACCCGGGCCAGCCGGTGCAGCCGCGGGGCTTGGTCTCCAACGGTCTTCCGCAGCTCGGCAAACGCCCGAGACTCGAGGGCTCGCGCGCGCTCCTCCGCATGCAAGATGCGGTCTTGGAGCTCGGCGAGCTCGGCGGTGATGAAGCGTTCGCCATTGGCGATTGTTTGCTTGCGCACGTACTCGTCGGGGACCGCGTCGAGATTCGATCTGGTGATCTCGATGTAGTACCCGAACACTTTGGTGAACTTGATCTTCAGCGAGCCGATGCCGGTACGCTCCCGCTCGCGACGTTCGAGCGCGAGGATTACATCCTTGGCGGTCGTCGAGAGCGTGCGCAGCTCGTCGAGCTCAGCCAGATGTCCTTCCCGAAAAATCCCGCACTGGCGATCGACGGCTGGGGGCTCGCGGACCAGCGCTTCCTGAAGCAACACGCGCACATCCGGGCACAGGTCGACGGCTTGCAACGGGGCCAGCGCGTCGTCGAGGTCGCTGCCCGGCCGGCTGCAGAGCAGCTCGTGGAGCCGCTTCGCCCCGGCCAGACTGTCACGGATCACGGCGAGGTCGCGCGGGCCGGCCAGGCCGACCGCAGCACGCACCGCCAGGCGCTCGAGGTCCCCGATCTCGGCCAGAAGACCGCGTGTCTCGTCGCGTGACCGAGCATCGCAAAAGAAAAGCTCGACTGCGTCGTGACGGCGCCGTATGCGCTCGATGTCCGTCAAAGGCTCGAGCAGTCGGGTGCGTAGGGCCCGGGCGCCCATCGGCGTCTTGGTATGGTCGAGAAGGTGAAGAAGCGAGCCGCGGCGCTCCCCATCGAGCGTACGGACCAGCTCGAGGTTCCGCACCGCAGCATCGTCGAGCACCAATCGCTCGCCTGCATCGTACCGTGTGGCCAGGTGTATATCGAGATGCGCCTGGTGCGACCGCGCATACTCGAGCACGAGCGCGGCTGCCCGTGCCACGGGACCCTGCGCGCCCATCTCCTCTGCCTGATCTGCGTCGAGCGCTTCTTTCAATACGTCGGTGTGCGCCGGTGCCCGTGCTACGCGAACGGCCGCACTGGGCAGGCTCTGCCTGCAGAGTATTTCGAGCTCCGTAGCGCCCGGCTCGAGCACGACCTCCACGGGGTCCAACCGGACGAGCTCGCCCACCCACCCAGGCCCGACGTCGATCAGGCAGGCGCGTAGGGTGCCGGTCGAAAGCTCGAGCGCGGCAATCCCGCCATCCCGGGTCAAGCCGACCAGGAAATTCTCGGAACGCGCATCCAGCGCGTCGGGCTCGAGGCACAGGCCGGGAGTCACCACGCGCACGACCTGGCGTGGCACCACGCCGCGCGCGTCGGCCGGGTCCCCGATCTGCTCGCAGATCGCGACCTTCTCGCCATGCCGAAGCAGGGTCGCGAGATATCCGGCTGCCGCGTGGTGAGGAACCCCGGCCATGGGGATCTTCTGGCCGTCCGGGCCGGTACCACGGGACGTGAGCGCGATGTCTAGGATGTCAGTCGCGCGTACTGCATCCTCGTAGAACATCTCGTAGAAGTCACCGAGGCGAAAGAATACGATGGCGTCGGGGTACTGTTCCTTGGCGCGCAGGAACTGGCGCATGACCGGCGTGTGGTCTCGCCGTTTTGGAGCCGTCCCCCTCGAGCCCATGGGCTGGGTCTACTCAAAAGTCTGGACGATGGAAAGCGGAGAAAAGACGATGCGGCGCACACCCGCCTCGAGATCGACGAAGAAGAGCTGGTTCTGCGCTGGAGAAAAGAGCATCGAGGAGGGAAGAGACAATCCGGTGCCTCCGGTGTCGAGCAGCTCGAAGCGGAATTGGTTGAGAATGTTGAAGTTCAGCAACGCCACCGTGGTGTCGGTGAGCGAGACCCCCGGGTCGAACGGGCCGATCCGAAAGCTCACCAGGGGATTGATGAACTGCGTGTCCTCGAATGCGCGCGCCGTGAGGTAGGTGTCGACGTCGTCCCGATCGATGGGCCGGGGCTCGTCGTCGACGCCAGGCTCGTCGAAGACGCATTTGTCGTTCTGAGCTGGGTCAGGCACGATTCGATGTATGAAACCAGAGGTGGTACCGGTCACCGTGTACACGCCGCGGGTGTGGATCTGGTACTCGGTGAACTGATCGAAGCAGAATCGGACTTCGTCGAGGGTGTACCGATTCGGATTTGGCGAGGGTCCGATCTCGAGCTGGTCGTCGTACGCATTGACGATTGGAAACCAAACCGGGAAGTTGTCGATCTCGTCGCGTAAATCGATGAACTGCTCACAGCTCGGATCGGTGCGACGATCGAGAGGGAGGTCTCCAGTGATGAGGAGGCGGTCCCCGACGTAGGCGGCCAGGCGGTCGATGCTGAGCCCAGTGTCCTCGGCGGGGCCCGGTTGGCGGCCGAGCACACCCACGCGGCAAAACGGGACGTCGCCCGCCAAGAACCAGCTTCCGGGCTGTCCCTGGAACGACTCGTCCGAGAAACGACCGAGACCGCCCTGCGTGTTGGGGATCAGGCCTTGCCAGCGCGCGTCCCAGCGCTGATTGAAAGTGCTCCATACCTGCGACGAGCTGCAGATCAATCCATCCGTCTGGGCGTTCGGAGGAATGCCGAATATGTTGACCATCGACTCGGGACAGTTGATGAGCTCCAAGCCCGGCCCATCGGATCCGACGGCGTTGCCGGTGGTTTCGTCGAGCTGCCCGGGGACCGTGTTGAACTGCAACGAAGGCGTGCCGTCGATCGAAATCAACGTGGACGGCGTGAAGCCGAAACGCCGACGGTGGCGACGGATACTCGCAAACTGGTCTGGTCCCGTCTCCGCTGGCGTGCAGGCGATTACGCCCTGCCCGCCCCTGCATGGCGCATTCAGGTCGTAGATGTCGAGGAAGTACATGGTGCCGTTCGACAGGCTCACCGCCAGAAACACGCCTCGCAGGTTCCGAAGGTTCTGCGCTTGCGCGAACGCTTCATCGTCGTTGGGATCGCAGATGTCACCGGCGGGCACGCTTGCGGTTCCGGCACTCGAGTCCACCTCGAGATCGTAGAACGGCGAAATGACCTCGATCGATCGAACGTTGGAGAAACCGGCGCGGACGCGATTGCGTGACTCGACGTTTTCGTCGGTTGCCCGTGGAGAGACGCCCGCAATCACTGGAAGGACCGCACCGAAGGTCGGGGAGCCCTCGATGTAGTCGACGGCCAGCACACCGCTGTCCGTCGCGCTCACGGCATACACGTAGCGCTGGGTGGCCGCACGATCTTGCAAATCGGAGGAAGCTGGCACCAAAGGAGTCACGGCGAGATCAATCGTCGGTGCGCCGCTCACGATCGGATCGAGCGGGGTGGCACCGCTGGCGTCGAGGCTGAAGCGATGGATCACGGGCTGATTCGCGTCGGCAACCAAAAGCACGTCGTCTTCGTCGCTCGTGGGGTCGAGTCCGAGGTCGACGGCCAGCGCCACTGGGCTCGGGCCGCTATCGGGTCCGTCCGTGCACGTGACCGTGGTTCGAACCGTCTTGACGATGCGGCCTTGGATGTCCTGAAAGTCCTGGGGGCAGATGCGATTGTAGTCGTCCGAGGTCGATGCGGGGGGCTCTACCGGCGTGACCGAGCTGCAGTCGTAGGTGCCGAGAGACAAAGCTCGGGGCTCGCCCAACGACGCGTGTCGATCTCCGTCGGGCGTGGCGATCGTCTCCACCGGAATCTGGAAGACCTGGCCGAGCTCCGGAACGGCGGCGTACAGAAACCGATAGAGAACTTCGGTCGTTGCGCCATTGACCCGGCCTTCGGCATCCGTCGTGCGTGTGGCCGAGGCCAGCTCGTGCAATGCGAGATCGGTCGGACCTTCGTCGAACCTCACTTGCTGAATGGGAAGCTCCGATTCGCCGTCGATGATCGCCTCGGTTGGGACCGCTTGTACGCTCTTCGGCGTGAAGCTGCTCACGTACGTGTAGCTCGGCTCGGCGGGCGAGATCTGAATGCCGGTCGGTTGCTCGCCGACGATGAATGCGGTCACGCCGGGGATGGTGCGATTGGTGTCGAGAATCGCCGATGATGTGAAGCTGATCGCCGCCACCGTGCCGGTACGTCCCTGGGTCACGGCGCCGACGAGCTGGGGCTCGATGTCCGGCGCGAAGCTCGTGTCGGGGTCGCACAGCTCTAGAGGAAACACCTGCTCGAACTCGAAGAAGTTACCCGTGACGAGCTCGATGTCGGCACACAGAAGTTGAATCTCGGAAGATCGATCGAGGGATGCGAGCACCACGTTGGTGCCTCCACGCCGGCAGGATGCGACGATCAACGCGAGTAGTATCCAGGCGACCCAATGTCTCATCGAGGCAGCTCCGATACGGGCTGAGGCAACCCGACTAGACCGAGCAAGCGCGGCGAGCACTCCTCAGGGGCGCTGCTTCCGCCCTCCAAACAGTCGATCAGCGGTTGCAGATCGGCTACGCGCAGGACCGACGTGCTGAAATCGGCGGTGTAGAGCAGGCGCCGCGGACCGTCGATGACGAATTCGAAAGCGCCGCTGATGTTCGTCAGCACCGTGACTCCTTGGAGTCGATCGGTGTCGATGATCTGCACCCGGCGCGCCAAGAAACAACTCACGAATGCAAGAAGGACGGATTCGTCGCGGGCGGGCAGCTCCGCGAGCTGGATCCGGGACGGGTCGCGACACGTCGAGATCTGGCCGACCATGTTCAGCTCGACGCCGGGAACCTCGGTACGGGCCACCACGACGGCTTCAGGCGCGCGGGAGACGATGTATGCCAAGTCCCTTCCGGGACGCGGGTCGAAGCGAATGTCGCGATTGCTAGCCCCGGTGTCGAGACCGGTGACGAAGAGAGTTCCCGAGTCGAACAAGAATGCCTGTGTGGGATCGCCGTCGATGGCGATGCCGACCCGGACGATCTCCGTGCTGAGCGCGCTGGGAATCCAGGCGCGCTTGGCGCCGGGCTCGTAGGTGATCATGACTTGCTCCGGGGCGAGGCCGCTCAGTGTTGCGACTAGCCGCGGCCGCTTCTCGGGTGCGGGCCCGCCGGGGATCTCCTGGTCGAAAAACAGGCTGGCATGCCCTTCCCGGTGCGCCATCAAGATGTATTCGCCGCTGAAGGCGGGATCATCCTCGGCGCCGGGCGGTGCGAACTCTGCTGCCAGGCTCCCCACGTCCAGGTCGACGGGATCTTTGGGGAATACGAGCGGCTCCTCCGGATTGACCTGCTCGGCGGTGCCGCTTCGATAGGGCGCGGTGCAGTTGTGCCGCTCCCCGAAGGCGCCTCCGCAGGCTAGCTGGCCCTCTTCGTTGACCTCGATGAACGTGAGATTGGAATCGCTCCGAACCGGCAAGTAGAGGCGCCGGCCATCGGGCGCGATCGCGAGGCCGTCCGAGAAGGAGCCGATTTCGACCTCGCCCGGGATCAAGCCTTCGACCTCGACCAGCCGCAAGGCGGTGCCCTGATCGCGAAACCTCAACCCGGCGGGGATCACCGAGCAGCGATCCGGAGGGACGGAAAAACAGTCGGGCTCCGTGGCCGGATCGCACACGCACTCCGGGTCGTTCACGTCTCCTTCGAAATCGGTGTCCAAGCACGCGCTGGCTACGCCCGCGCCGATGCAGCCGGTGGTGATGCCCTCGATTAGCCTGTCCAGGTCATACGATTGGACGTTTCCCGAGTTGTACTGCAGGGCGAAGTTCGAGCTCGTGACGTACAAGAAGCGTGGCTCCCCTTCGGCATCCACGTCGGGAGAC
>DATIUW010000080.1:0-6869 GCA_035466435.1 Polyangiales bacterium
CGGTCGGACCGAACGGCGCCGCGGCCGGATTGGTGCAATCCGCCTCGACCACATTGCCGTCCATGTCCTCCACTACACAAACCGTAGCGGACTCCTCCTCGTTGAGCGTGATCGTGCGGGTCGCCTGGGTCGCCGCAGGCAGCACGGGAGGCGCCGGCAAAAGGAGCTGCGCCGGTGGGGTGCTCGCGTCGGCGCTCTTGAGAGGCACAGGGCGGAACTCCATCACCTGCCCGGTCGTCATTGGATTGGCAGGGTCGAAGTCCACCCCGGGAATGCCGCCACCGAACGGGTCATCCGGCGCGATGTTGACCAAGTACAAACCCGAGCCTGCAGGCACGGTCACCGCGCTGAAGTCGATGACGGTGTCCGCGCGCTCTGCGGGACCCATCAGGAGCTCGTCCAGTTGGACCGGCGCTGGCAAAAAGCCCTGCTCGGCGCCGATCTGCCAGAACGCGCCGGGCACCTGGACCCAGGTGCTGGGATCATCCGGATCGGTGGCCGTGACGAGCTGAAGGATCAGGAACCTCGACTGGCTCCCGTTGAGGAACCGGAACCGATAGCGGCGCGGCTCGGTATCGAGATACGGCCAGGTCTTGCCGTTGGTCACGAGCGTGTTGCCGAAGAACTCCGGATTCCAGATCGGCGACACGTCGCTGTCCGGAATGAACGGAATCTGAAGCTGGTTGGGCACGAGGCCTTCGAAGAACGCGCGGTTGTCGGGATAGTAGAGCGACCCGTCTTGGTTGAAGGATCGATCCTGAATGACGATCGGGATCTCGTAGTAGTCGAGCCCCGGCGGATCGCCGAGCGCAGGCGCCGGACCTGGAAGCGTTCCAACGACGGCGTCACCAGGACCACCTCGCAGGATGTAGAAGCCTGCGGGTCCCGCGTAGACGTTGAGGCGAGTCATGCCGAGCGTGTGGTCGTGGTACCAAAGCGTGGTCGCTTCCTGGTCGTTCGGGTATTGGAACGTGGCGCTCCCGTTGCCCCAGGCAGCGCTCGGCGCTCGGTTCGAGCGGACGTTGGCAAAGAAGCTGTCGGCTCCGGCATTGAAGATGTCGAAGAAGGAGCCCCCGGTCGCGTAGTCGCCATTGAGGTTGTTTGCAGCAGGCAGGTACCAGGCCTCGGGATACCCGTCCGACCACTCGTAGGTTTCGGCGCCGTGCACGTGCACGATCATGGGCACCGGACCCTGGTAGAATCCGGGGTCGTTGGTGCGGCAGTCGGTTCCAATCATGCCGTTCTTGCATGGGGTATCGATGGCAGGATTGGCCCAGTGCAAAGTCTGGTCGACCGGCAAGAGATGAGGCAGGTAGTTGCAGGAGTCCGCATTGACGGGACCGCCCGGCGTGTAGAAGCAGTCGGTCGGATCTTTGACGAGCTCGTTGATCCACTTCACACGAACCGGCGTCTGCCATTTGGCCTCGATGGTGAAGGCCGGATAGTTGAAGGTCGCCGGCGCGCCCACCGCGCCGTAGCTCCAGACCGTCGTCGACGGCATTCCGATCGGCAAGATCTGCTGCTGGAACTGACGGACCGCGATCTCGTAGTAATCGATGTTCTTGGCGCCCTTGACCGTGATCTTGGATGTACGCGGAATGGCCGGTGGAATGACCAACGGATCGACGTACTTGTCGATGCTCATCGGGTCGAGCGACGATGCAGGCATCGGCTGCGGATTGCCGCCGTGCTGTGCAACGGCCGAGCTTGCGTGCAGCAAGCCAACGATCAAAGCCAGGGACAGTGCGAGCCCCGCGCTCGCGCCTGATCGTCTTACGAACCGAAGAAAGTCTCGCGAATCTGACATCACTACCTCCTCTCACTCTCTCTCGTTGGGAAATTGGGGATCTCCGCGCGGTGGGGGGTGTTGCGGAGAAGGCGGCGATTACATCACAGACGGGAAGCGACGATCTATAAGTATTTCGTGACGACTGATGAGATTTCGCTGAGCCGTCGCGCGCAAGTTTTTCGTTTCGACTCGAAGTCTCCGCAGGGTTTGCGCTACCGAAATTTGCTATGGAAGCCGTGTTCGATTCGAAGCTCCGGCTCTGTGGAACTGCTCTTCTCGTCGAAAAGCCTCGACCGGCGCGATGAGGAGCGAATAGAGTCCGCGCCATGCCGACGTACCGAGGTCTGCGCCGAGCGCCAATCGCTGCACTACTCGTTTGGGGACTGAGCGCACTGCCTGGCCAGGTGCTCGCACAAGACGCGGGAGCCGCCGCCGAGGCCGTCGAGGAAGAAGCAGCGACGACGGTGTTCGCCCATGGGTATCCGATGCGCTTTGCGCGCAGGCCGCTGGTGTTGGACGAAGGCATGGTCCGCGCGGACGGCCGGCTGCGGGTCGGAGGAGCTTTCGGCCCGGGCACTTTCTCGTCGATGGACATCGGCGGCGCCGTCAGCCCGATCGACAAGCTCGAGATCGGCTTGAGCACCGAGCTCACCGGAGCCGTTCCAGCTCCTGGAGGGCTGAGCCTGATCAGCGTCATCTTTTCGCCTGACGCCAGCTACGGAGACATTCCGATCTATGCGCGCTACCAGTACGCGGAGAGCGAGGTGGCCCTCGCCGCGGTCGATCTCGTTCTCGTCTTGCCGGCGAATACCGATTTCTCGCTGACCGCAGGCATTCCCTTGCGCATCGTGGAGCTTTTCGATCTCTTCACGATGGACATGACCATCAACGTTCGCTACCGAAACGGCGACAAGTACGCTGCCTTCATTGCCAACCCTTCGAACAATACCGCCGACTTCACCTTTTCTGGCGCTAGCGTCATCAACATCACCGACGGCGGGTTTTTCGAGATCGGCGGCGGCGTCGGCTTGGTGAACGTGGGCGGCGGCGATGGCGCCAAGAACGTCGTCGAGCTTCCGTTCTTCCTCGGGGGCGGCTACACGCATCGAGGAAAAGTGCTGACCGACGTCTTTGCGCAGTTCGGCTGGGAGCCCCTCATGACGGCCAACGGCCCGCCCGGGCTCGACACGTTCAACGTCGGAGATACGTGGTTCGTGACGGTCGGCGCCTCGGTCCATACCAAGGCGCTTTTCGGGCCGAACGAGCGCTAGCTCAGGTGCTCGTCGCGTTGAGGCGTTCGAGAAGCGCCTTGGCCATGTCCGCAACCTCGTGGCGTTCGAGCTCCCGGCTCTCCGCGGCTTGGTAGCTTTCGACGTCCGATTCGGGAAGCCCTTCGAGGAAGCGGCTTGGCGCGACCTTGGCGATGCGGCCCCGGTGAACGCGCTCCTGGTGCCTCGTCAGATAGAGCAGATCGCGCGCCCTGGTGACGCCGACGTAGAACAACCGGCGTTCTTCCTCGAGATCGGCTACCGAGGCATCGGTAATCCTCGGGTCGGTCGTTCTCGTGTGGGGTAGCGCTCCCTCTACGCACCCCATGAGGAACACGACCGAAAACTCGAGCCCCTTCGCGGAGTGCAACGAGGACAGAGTCACGTGCCGGCCGGGCTCCGTATCGTCCGCATCGCTGGGATCCAGCGCCAAGTGGTGCAGGAGCTGCTGGAGGGCCTCTCGGTCACCGCCCGCTCGCGCCTCCAGCCTCTCGATGCTCCGAAGCAAGAAGCGAATGTTGGCGGTGCGTCTTTGTGCCTCAGGGCTCTGGTCGGTCGCCGGCTCCAACATGCCCACGGTGCGCAAGAGCGACTCGGCCGTGCTGGTCATGCCGCCGGCCCCAAAGCCCTTGCCCGCCGTTTGGATCGCGTCGGCCAATCGAACGGCTGCGCCTTTGGCCCGCGCCGACAAGGCGTCGATGCCATCCGCGTCGCGAAGGGCGCGAAGAAGGCTCATGCGATGGACGTTCGCGTGTTCGACGACGTGGGCGAGTGACTGGGCGCCGAGACCCCTCGACGGGACGTTGATGATTCGCCGCAACGAAAGCTCGTCGCGAGGGTTGAGCGCTACACGAAGGTAGGCGATTCCGTCCTTGATCTCTTTTCGGTCGAAGAACTTGGTTCCCCCGAACACGCGGTAAGCGACTCCGGCGACGCGCAGCTCCTCCTCGAGCAACTTGGCCTGAGCATTCGATCGGTAGAGAACGGCGATCTCGGTCGGGTCGGTTCCTTGCTTTTGCAGCGACCGGATCTCCGAGGCCACGAACTTTGCTTCGTCTTGAGGCTCCATCAGGGCACAAAGGCGCACCGGGGGTCCGCTGTGCCGTACCGGCTCGAGCACCTTGGCATACGGGCGCCTGCTCGACCGGGCGATGGCGGCGTTCGCCACGTTCAGAATCGAAGGTCGAGATCGATAGTTCCGTTCGAGCTTCGTCACGACTGCGCCCGGAAAATGCGCTTCGAAATCGAGGATGTTGTCGACGCAGGCGCCACGCCATCCGTAGATCGATTGGTCGTCGTCTCCGACGACGCACACGTTCGCTTTCTCGTTGGCAAGCAAGCGCACGAGATCGAGCTGCGCCACGTTGGTGTCCTGAAATTCGTCCACCAAGATGTGAGCGAAGCGGGCGCGCCACTTACCCCGGATGCGCGGTTGATCGCGTAGGAGCACGACCGGCTTGACGACGAGATCATCGAAGTCGACGGCATGCATGTCGGCCAGCGTGGCTTCGTAGCTCGGGTAGAGGCTGGCAGCCTCCTGGTCATATTCTTCGTCCTTCGGACGCACCTGGCCGGGCCGCAACAACGCGTTCTTCCAAAGGGAAATGCGAGACAAGACGGCCTGCGCGTCCAACTTTCGCTCTGCTTTGCCTTCGGTGCGAAGCAGCTCGCGGACCACACCGAGGCTGTCTCCTTGGTCGAAGATCGTGAACCGTGAGCCGAGGCCCAATGCTTTGGCTTCTTCGCGCACGAAGCGGACGCCGAAGCTATGAAACGTCGACAACCAGATCGCCTTGGCGGTATCAGGGCCGACCATGGCTCCGATGCGGTCTCGCATCTCGCTTGCGGCCTTGTTGGTGAATGTCACCGCCAAAAGCGCGCGCGGGTCGACGCCGCTTTCGAGCAGACGTGCGATCCGGGCGGTGATCACGCGCGTCTTTCCGGAGCCCGCGCCCGCCAGAACCAACAACGGCCCCTCTCCGTGCTCTACCGCCGCCCGTTGCTGTGCGTTCAGTCGCAAGATTGCCCGAGGTAGCCCGTGGTCCGTTCCCATTCAAGGCGGCGCATGTGATACAAACGTGGCAACGCGGTCGGATGCGGGTGGAGATCACCGATGGGCGAGGAAATCGAACGAAAGTTTCTGGTCACCGGAGACGGTTGGCGCGAAGAAGGCGCGGGCGTGCGATACCGTCAAGGCTTCCTGTCGACCGATCCAGAGCGAACGGTGCGCGTTCGTATCGCAGGCGATAAAGGCTCGCTCACGATCAAGGGAAGAACGCACGGCGCTCGTCGCGCGGAGTTCGAGTACGAGATCCCGACGGCCGATGCGCAGCAGATGCTCGACACGCTGTGCAAGCGTCCCCTCATAGAGAAAGTGCGTCACACGGTGACCTCGGGCACGCATACCTGGGAGATCGACGTCTTCGAAGGCGACAACCGCGGACTCGTCATCGCCGAGCTGGAGCTCGAATCCGAAGATGAGCATTTCGAGAAACCCGACTGGGTTGGGACGGAAGTCACCGAAGACCCGCGCTACTTCAACTCCAATCTCGTCGAGCGTCCCTTTACTACGTGGTAGGCGATTTCATCTGGGTTCCGCGTTCGCTATGATGAAGTTGGATGCATGATACCGCTGATCTCATTTGTCCTTATTGCTTCGAGCACGTCGAGGTTTACATCGATCCGGATGATGAAGGGCAGCTGATTCGTGACTGTGACGTTTGCTGTAGGCCTTGGGCATTGCACGTGAGGCGTGACCCAGACGGTGCCTTAATCGTGCAGGCTTTGCGCGCGCAGTAGCTCGGAAGTGTGAGGCGACCCATTTCTCACGACGGAGCTTGCATGCGCATACCCCAATCGTCTGCGCGTCGCCACTGACGCAATCGGCGGACACGGAAGAGGTCGACCAGGCGTCAGCGGACCGCCGCCTGCCGCCTGAACGAGAGGCTTTAGACCAGGGGTCGACATGCGGTAGAGTTGCGGCATGAAATCGACCATTGGGATTCTAACGGGCGGCGGTGACGTTCCGGGCCTCAACCCGGCCATTCGTGCGGTGACGGTGCGTGCATTGCGAGAGGGCCATCGTGTCATCGGCATTCGGCGTGGATGGGGTGGCCTGGTCGATATCGTTCCGGACAAAGACGCTGACAACAGCCAACACGTACAGGTGCTGACTGAAGACGTGGTGAACAGGGCAGGCCGTACCGGTGGCACGTTCCTGCACACCTCACGAACCAGGCCTAGCCACTTGCCCAAGGGTCTCGTGCCGTCACACCTCCAAGACAAGTACACCGATGACGTGAACGACATCACGGACGACGTCATCAAGAATTTGGATTTTCTCGGCATCGACAACCTGATTCCGATTGGTGGAGACGACACGCTCAGCTATGCGGGAGAGCTTCATCGACGCGGGGTGCCCGTCGTCGCCATCCCGAAGACGATGGACAACGACGTGCCGGGCACCGACTACTGCATCGGGTTCAGCACCTGCGTCACCCGCACCATCGAGCTCACACACAAGCTGCGGACGACCGCAGGATCCCACGAACGGTTTCTAGTCATCGAGGTGTTCGGACGGTACGCAGGGTACAGCGCGCTTTTACCGACCATGGGCGGAGCGGCCAACCGTTGCGTGATTCCGGAGCACCACTTCGACATGGAGCGCCTCACCGAGCTGTTGGTAGACGACCGCAACCGCAATCCGAGCCGCTATTCGGTGGTGCTCGTCTCGGAAGGTGCCCAGATAGCCGGCGACGAGGAAATGTCTTTCGAGGGAGAAGAGACAGACCAGTTCGGCCATCGCAAGCTAG
>DATIUW010000081.1:0-2368 GCA_035466435.1 Polyangiales bacterium
GTAGAGGAACACGAGGCTTCCGACAAACGCCATCATCGCAGCAGCGAGCGACCGCCGAGCTCGGGGTCGTAGACCTTCACGCGAAAAGAGTCGTTCGAGATCCTTCGGTCTCTCCACCGGGGTGCCGTACGCCCAAACCAGCAGGACGAGCCCGAGTCCCAGCGTCGCGATGGAGAGATGAATGCCGAGGCCGAGACCTGCGATCAAAGCAGCGAGCGCGGTGAGGCGAAAATTTTGCTCGTCGCGTGAACGAAGTAGCAGATAAAGGACCAACGCAACCACCGCCAAAGCCGGGCAGTAGACTTCGGCAACTACGGCGTTTGCCCAGAACAGCTTCCCGCCGCCCAAGGTGGCGGCTCCGACACCCGATGCTGCCCGGCCGATGCCCAGGCGGCGGCATACGAGGTAGGTCAACGCAACTGCGACGGCTGCAAAGGTGGCGCTCATCGCATTGACGGCCAGCGCTGGGTCGATGGGAAGCCGCGTGAAGAGGTGGCCGAGGATCGTGTACAGCGGATATCCGGGTGGATGTGGGATCCCCAGCGTGACCGCTGCCGTCACGTACTCGGCGCTGTCGTACCAGAAGACGGTACGACACAAAGTCAGTAAGTAGAGTCCGAAGTACCCAAAGCCGAGCGCGGCCGCGACGAAGCCATCGAGCCCAATTTTGTCCCCCGCGCCCCCCATGAGCAGACGGATTCTATCGTCTTCATTCGGATTTTCGCAGTAACTGCGAACCGGCGCCTATTTCGGCGGGGCCAGTGTGTCGCGTCCTGCCGGAACGTCGAGGATGGCGCGAAGGACGTGCTGCTCGACCTGGCGCTCGAGCCGCGTAGGCGTCGGAATCCGAAGCAGGATGTTGACGGTGTTCTTGTCGACCACTTGATAGGTGATCCGGGGGTCGACGATCGGAGGGTTCAAACCATGGCGACGATATCGGGACGCGATCGGCCGGCGGACGTCCTCCAAGAAGCTCGCGCAGGCTTCCTGGGCTGCCGTCAATGCTTTTTGCTCGATCTGGGCGAGGTCGGCATTGCGGTCCACGGGGATGGTCATCAAATGCAACATGTACTCGCCGGCAAGGCTTTCGTTGAGCACCGGCGCGGTCATGAACAGGCTGTTCGGGATGCTGATGGTGCGCCCCGTCCGCTGATGACCCTCTCCGACTTCCAACACGGTCGTGCTCAGAAGGCCCGGCTCGATGACGTCTCCGCGTACGCCCCCGACGTTGATTCGATCCCCCACTTCGAACGCATTGGCGCTCAGCCGATACACGGCGCCTTGGATGCAAGCGATCGTCTCTTTCAGAGCCCAGACGATCGCCATGGCGAGAACGACGAACGAAACCGCGAGCGCTTGAAGCTCGGCCGCCCAGATGATGAACAAGCCGAAGGCGAGAATCACGTAGTAGAGGCCTCGAACCTGAGCGGCCCAGCGGAGCTGGAGCTTGTCGGTGCTCGGAAGCCTCCGCCGAATGAAGCTTAGGGACACGTAGCGGAGCGCGACGACCGTGAGGAAAAGAATCACGGTCGCGATCGCGTTCTTCAGCAGGACGTGATCCTGGAGCAACTCCGGCAACGGGGATGGCATCTCGTACATCTACCTGGCCTTTACGGACACACCGTCGCGCACGCTGTCACTGGGATAGGCGACCACCTCGTCGCCCTCCTCCAAGCCCGAAAGCACTTGGGTTTCGAGGCCGTTGCTTTCGCCAATTTCGACTGTCCTGAGCACGGCAGTCTCATCCTCGACTGCAAACGTAGCCCAAGCTTCTTCGGAGCGGAACACGGCGCTTGCAGGCACCTTGAGCACGTCTTCTCCCTCCCAGACGGCGATGCGAGCCTCGACTCGATAACCGTCTCCGAGCGTCGACCACTTCTCCCGATCGTCGTCCAAGTCGACGATGACGTTGACGCGCTGTTCCTCGACCCCGAGCGCGGAAAGCTTGGTGAAGGCGGAGGGCTCCACGACGCGAACGTGTCCGTGGAGTGGGTTTTTGCCACCCCAGCGCTCGATCGTGACGGGCGCGCGCTTCGGAATACGGGTCGCGTCTTGGCTCAACACGTCCACCACGATCTCGAGGGCGGCGGGGTTGCCCACTTCGAGGAGCGGTGTGCCGCTCTGGACCACGCCCTCACTTTCCTGGAAGATCTCGAGGACCTGGCCAGCCACCGGAGACGCGATCTCGAGGTGCTCGAGATCCTCACCTCGACCGCTGAGCTGCATCAGGGTGGTCCGGGCCAGCTTCAACTCGTGCTCCGCGACGCGAGCTCCGAACTCCGCGGACCTGAGCGCCTCCTCGGCGCCTCGGTAAGTGGACACCGCACGGTCCGCATCGCTACGGGCCAAGCCTCCCTGCTGCACGACC
>DATIUW010000082.1:0-4630 GCA_035466435.1 Polyangiales bacterium
ATCAGTGGAAGCCACTACTTCGTCTTGGAGCCGCGCGACGGTGGGACGCGGACGCGCTTCGTTCATGGGGAGACGTTTTCGGGAATCCTCGCCCCGCTGGTCTGGGCGCTTCTCGAAGCGCAGCTCGGGCCGTCGTACACGGGCTTCAACGAAGACCTCAAGCGGCGGGCCGAACGCGGTGAGCGGGCGGCGTGAAGCCACGGTTTCCATCGAGCCTCGAGGAGCTGACGCCCGAGGTGATGACGGCGCTGCTCGCCGAGCAACACCCGGACGCGGTCGTCACGGGTGTCGAAGTGTTGAAGAGCGCGCACCGCGGCGACGGCGTGGCGTCGACGGCCGACCGGGTGGCGCTCGAGCTCGCCTACGAACGCGACGTCGGGCTTCCGTCGCGGATGTTGCTCAAGACGGTGCTCTTGCATCGGGGCCTTCGCTTCGGGCCATCGGCGATTCAGCTCACCGGCAAGGTGCTCCGCGTGCTCGGCTCGCTGCCCTTCGGCTCTCGTCTTCGGCCGTGGGTGTTTTCGGCGATCGGCGCCTATCAGCGGCGCTACCCGCACGCGCCCGATGCCATGTACATGAACGAGGTGCGGTTCTATCGGAGCATCCGGCCCGAGCTCTCGATCGAAGCGCCCCGGTGCTTCGGCAGCCTCTTCGACGAGACGAATCGGAGCTTCGGCGTGCTCATGGAGGACCTCACGCTTCGCGGGGCGCGATTTCCGAACGCGCTCACCAGCGTGACGCTCGAGGAGATGGAAGGGCTGGTGACCACGTTGGCCGCGCTTCATGCACGCTACTGGGAAAGCCCCTTGCTCGGCGCCGAGCTTCGATGGCTCCCGACGCCGCTCTCGGGCGGCATGGCGCCGGTGTTCCAGGCGCTCGGTCTCGATTTGGTCCGCAACCAAGTCGAGACGAACGAGTACAAGGCTGCGCTGATCGCCCCGCTCGGCAGGACGGTCGACGCGCTTTGGGAAGCCTTGTGGAAAGGGCAGCACATCATCGCCGAGGGCCCGCAGACGCTGCTTCACGGGGACCCGCACATCGGCAACACGTATCTTTTGCCCGATGCGCGCGGCGGGTTTCTCGATTGGCAGCTCATGGTGAAGGGGCGGTGGGCGCACGACTTCACCTACGTCGTCATGACGGGCCTATCGACCGAAGCGCGCCGCCAGCACGAGCGGGCCTTGCTCGAGCGCTACCTCGACGCGCTTCGGGCGCACGGCGTTCAATGCGCACCCGACCCGGACGAGGCGTGGCTCCGACATCGACAGGCTGCGATTTGGGGGCTGGTGATCGGCTGGCTCATCGCGCCGACCGAGAACTATGGCGAGGCGATCACCGCGGCGAACATCGCGCGGCTGGTTACCGCCGTCGAAGACCTCGAAACCTTCGCGGCGCTCGATCGAGGGCGTTAGGGGTGGCTCAGGGGTGGCGCTCGGCAAGCCGGGAGGCCATAGAGGGCTTCTATGAATCGGCACGTTCCTCTGGAGGGCCAGCCCAACTTTCGTGACCTCGGCGGCTACGAGGCAGCGGACGGCCGGCGTGTCCGATGGGGCGCCGTCTACCGCTCGGGCGAGCTCAGCCAGCTCAGCAAGGAAGACGTCGACAAGCTCGCGGCGCTCGGCATCCGGACGGTGGTCGATTTTCGGTCGCCGCCCGAGGTCGCGGCGCGAGGGCAGGGGCGCTTGCCGCCCGGAGCCGAGCTCCGGCCGATGCCCATCGCGTCGAGCGACGTGTTCTCGAAGCTGATTCCCATGTTCTTGAAGGGCGACTTCTCGCTCGTGCCGCCGAACCTGCTCGACCGCGTGAATCGGCTCTTGGTGACCGAGTTCACCGAGCAGTTTGGAGGCTTGCTGCGGACGCTCTTCGAGCCGGCCCGTCGACCGCTCGTCTTTCACTGCACCCAAGGCAAGGACCGCGCGGGGTTCGGCGCCGCGATGGTGCTGAGCGCGCTCGGGGTCCCCTGGGAGACCGTGCTCGAGGATTACCTCTTGTCGAACGAGTACCGGAAGGCCGAAAACGACAAGCTGCTCGAGATGGTTCGCGCCTTTGCGGCGAGCCAGGGAAAGGCGGGCGCTGAAGAAATCGCGTTCGAGCGCGTCGAAGGCCTGTTGTACGTCAAAGAGCAAAGCCTTCAGGCGGCCCACGACGAGATCCTCGAACGCCACGGGAGCATCGAGGCGTATTTGATCGAGGGTCTTGGCGCGTCCGAAAAGGATTTGCTGCAACTGCGCGAGGACTTGTTGGAGTAACGGATGGGACGAGCGGTGAAACAATCTCGGCTCGTGTTTGCGCTGGCGGCGGCCTGCTTGCTCGTCGGCGGCTCGGGCGCGCCGCACGCCGAAGCCGAGGGCAAGACCGTGATCCGGTACGGCACCCTGGCGCCCGCCGGGTCCGCGTTCGGGAAGGTGCTCAAGGCGTGGAGCCGAAGCCTCAGCAAGGAGACCGAGGGTCGAGTCGAGCTTCGGGTGTACTCCGGCGGCACCCAGGGCGACGAGCGGGACGTGCTTCGGAAGATACGCGCCGGGCAGATGGACGCGGCCGGCGTGACCACGGTCGGCTTGAGTCTCGTGGTGCGGCCGGTGCTGGTTCTGTCGGCGCCCGGCGTCATCGAGACCTACGAGCAGCTCGCGCGGGTACGGGAGAAGCTCGACGCGCGTTTCGACGCGATGTTCGAAGAGGCGGGCTTCGTTTTGATGGCGTGGTCGGACGCGGGCAAAGGGCGGCTCATGTCGACCTTGCCCATCGCCAAGCCGGCCGATCTGCGCGCCGCGCGGCCCTGGGCGTGGAAGGACGATCCGATCTTCGCGGAGTTCTTGAAGGTGGTGGGGGCCAATCCCGTGCGTCTCGGCGTCCCGGAGGTCTATCCCGCGTTACAAACCGGGATGGTCGACGTCGTCCCGGCCTCGGCCATCGGGGCGGTGGCCCTGCAGTGGTTTACGAAGCTCAAGTACATGTCGAAGGACAGCTTCGGCATCGTGCTCGGCGCGACCCTCATCAAGAAGGAAAAGCTCGAAGAGCTGTCGCCCGGGGATCAGAAGGTCCTGCTCGACACGGCCAAGCGCGCCGGGCTTGCGCTCGACCAGGTCGTGCGGCGCGACGACGCCCGGGCGTACGACGTGATGATCGAGCGAGGCATCGAGGTCGTCGACACCACGCCGTTCCAGTCCGAATGGGAGGCCGCAGGGAAGGAAACGCGCGAGCGGCTCGTCGGGCGCATCTACAGCAAGAGCCTGCTCGAAGAGGTCCAGGCGGCGGCCGGCTCGAAGTGATCGCCCGATGGCTCGGTCGACGGCCTCGTGCGCGCCGGCTCGCCTACTCGAAGTTGTACTTGTAGATGTCTTCGATGCGGCTCGTGTCCGACATGGTCACGCCGAGGTCGCGTAGGATGCCGTCGGATAGATCATAGACCCAGCCGTGCAGCACCGGAGACCCCCGCTGCACCCACGCCTCTTGGACGATCGAGGTCTTGGCGAGACCGCGCACGCTTTCGATGATGTTGAGCTCGACCATGCGCCGCTCGAGCGAGTCGCCGTCGGTGTACGACGCGAGCTCCCGCTGGTGCAGGCGGTAGACGTCTTTGATGTAACGGAGCCACTTGTTGATGAGGCCGAGATCCTGATGGGTGAGCGCTGCTTTGACGCCGCCGCAGCCGTAGTGCCCGCACACGATGATGTGCTCCACCTTCAAGACTTCGACCGCGAACTGCAGCACCGACAGCATGTTGAGGTCGTCGTGCACGACCACGTTTGCGATGTTTCGGTGCACGAAGATGTCGCCCGACCGGGTGCCCGTGATCACGTTGGCGGGAACGCGGCTGTCGGCGCAACCGATCCAAAGCGAATGCGGGTGCTGTCCTTCGGCGAGCTTCTTGAAGTAGTCAGGATCGACAGAGAGCTGCTCGGCAACCCAGGTCTTGTTCCGCTCGAGAAGCTGCTCGGAGATGTCGGTGTGAGGATCTGGGGTCTTTTCGGTCATACCGCTCCACTATAGCGCAAACTGTCGAAGACCCGCGCTACGTTCACGGCAGCGCCTGGAGCCCGTAGGATGGCGAGGCGTTCAGGAAAACGCCCGCCCGACACTTCATGCGCACTTCTTCGAATTGAACGTCCTCGGTCTGGCAGCGGAGGTCTTCGTCGGGGTACGTCTCGGGGGGGTATTCGGCGAGGAACGCGGCCCGGTCGTCCGGATCGTCGACGCAGGACGCCCGAAGAGTGTAGTCCCCGGGCTCGGCGTTGAGGATCAGCACCCCGCCGTCGAGCGAGGAATAGATCCGGGCGCGATCGGGAATGACGTCGTCACCGAAGTAGATGGGGCCTTCTTGGTAGGACAATGCTTCGGGCTCGATCTGAAGCACGGCGCCAGCTTGTCCGTGATGGCCGGGATCGCCGATCGTCCGTCCAACCCGGGTGAACGTGCTCACCATCTGGCACTTGGCGGGGTCACTCGTGATGCCGAGCAAAATCTCGATCCCCGCGTACAAGCCGTCGTTCGGAACCTGGAAGGTCAGGTCCGCGATGCCGTCCTCGGGGATGGTGTGGGTCTTCGTGTAGGTGAGCGGATAATCCGGGTGCTCGAGCACGAAGGTGGCTTCGGAGCCGACGGGGATTCCGTCGATGGTGAACGCGCCCTG
>DATIUW010000083.1:0-2842 GCA_035466435.1 Polyangiales bacterium
CATCGGCTACACCGAGCTGGTCGACGCGGACTTCTCGCGCTTCGGGGACATGATACGGATCGTGCCCGACTTGGTGCGCCTCCGTGCGTACAAGAGCCTCTACGGCTTGGTGGGGCACTACATCAAGGACGATGCGCTCCGGCAGGTGTTCACGTTCCAGCCTCTACTCATCGGAGGAAACCCGTTCCGCGCGCCCGCGATCTATCTCTTGATTCACTGGCTCGAGCGAAAGTGGGGCCTCCACTTCGCGATGGGCGGCACCGCCGCCATCGTCCGCGGCCTCACGCGATTGCTCGGCGAGGTGGGCGTCGATGTCCGGCTCAATGCCCCCGTCGAGCGCATCGAGGTGGTCAACGGCCACGCCAGGGGCGTGCTGCTCGGCGACGGCACGTTTTTGCAGGCCGACGTGGTCGTCTCGAACGCCGACCCGGCCATGGTCTACACGAAGCTCATCGAACCCGGGGCCCGCCGAAAGCACTCCGACGCTGCGATTGCCCGCAAGCGCTACTCGATGAGCTTGTTCGTCGGCTACTTCGGCACGCACAAGACCTATCCGGACCTCGCGCATCACTCGATCCTCCTCGGGCCGCGGTACCGCGAGCTGCTCACCGACATCTTCGACCGCAAGAAGCTGGCCGACGACTTTTCGCTTTACCTGCATGCGCCGACCCGCACCGACCCGAGCCTCGCGCCCGAGGGGTCCGAGAGCTTTTACGTCTTGTCGCCGGTTCCCAACCAGCAAAGCGGCATCGACTGGTCGGAGGAGGGCCCGCGCTACATGGATCGCATCCTCGACGCCCTCGAGGCGCATCACCTTCCGGGTCTCCGCGAAAATCTCGCCACGCAGTTCTACGTCGACCCACGGTATTTCGAAACCGACCTTCGCTCGTACCGCGGGGCGGCCTTCGGCCTCGAGCCGACGCTTCGGCAGTCGGCCTACTTCCGCTTCCACAACGCCTCCGAAGACGTCGGCGGCCTTTATTTCGTCGGCGCGGGCGTTCACCCTGGCGCCGGGCTTCCAGGCGTGCTTTCGTCCGCGAAAGTGCTCGAGCGCGTCGTTCCACAAGCCGAGACGCAAGGCCGCGTCCTTTCACTTCCGGAGACGGTGACGGCATGACCACCGAGGCCGAGGCACGCGCCCGCGAGACCGCGCAGTGGCAGATGCTTGCCTTCCATGCGCGCTCGTTCCGCTGGGCGTCGGCCTTTTTGAGCAGCGCGCAACGCCGCAAAGTGGCGGCGCTCTATGCCTTTTGTCGCACCGTGGACGACCTGGTCGACGGGGGCTCGGTCACCGCGGAGGCGCGCCGGGATCTCGCCGCGCTCGAGGCCGCGCTAGAGGCCGAGCCCGACGGCGAGGCCCTTTGGCCCGAGCAGTACCGATGGTTTCGTGCGTTGTGCATCGAGGAAGGCATCGATTTTCGCGTGGTCCGCGAGCTGCTCTCGGGCATGTCGTCCGACCTCCGCGAGGTCCGGCTCGAGTCCGACCGCGAGCTCATTCGTTATTGCTATCGGGCCGCGGGCACGGTCGGCCTGATGATGTGTGCCGTGCTCGACGTTCGTGATCCGCGCGCGTGGCGGCACGCCATCGACCTCGGCATCGCCATGCAGCTCACCAACATCTCGCGCGACGTGCTCGAAGACGCGCAAGCCGGGCGCGTGTACTTGCCCGCCGAACGCCTGCACGTCTACGGCGTCGCGCCCGACGACTTGGTCCGTGGCGACGCCGATGCCGAAGCCGTCGGCTTGGTGGCGGGCGACGTGCTCAGCATCGCCGAGCGCTACTACCAAAGCGGCGATGCCGGCATGCGCTTTTTGCCGCCGCGCCCACGGTGGGCCGTGCTGATCGCGAGCAGGCTCTACCGCGGCATCGGACGCCGTCTGCGCCGTCGCTTTCGAGGCAACCCCTTGGTGGGCCGCGTGGTGGTTCCCTGGTTCGAAAAGCTCGGCCTGGTGGCCTCGGCCACGCTGAGCTGGCTCGGCCTTTCGCTCTGGCCCTCGTGGACGCGCATCCCGGCCCAACACCACGACCACCTGGACGGCCTTCCCTACACAGGCTCCCCCATCCTCGCAGCCCTCGCCCCCGACACAGTCATCCACCCCGACACTACCCCCGACGCTGCAACTGACGCTGCCGCTGACGCTACAACTGAGACTGCCCCTGCCACCGCTTCTGACCCTGCTTCTGCAACTGACACTGCCCCTGACACCGCCCCTGACACCGCCCCCGTCACCCGCGACTCTGGCCCCGTGTCTGTCTCCGGTATAAGGAGAAACCGACATGCGTTGGAACACACTAATTAAGGACGCGCTCGTCTTCGACGGCCGCGGCGGCGCTCCGGTGGTGCGCGACGTGGCCGTTTCCGATGGGACCATTGCCGAGCTCGGCGAGGACCTACCGCGCGAGCAGGCGGGCGAGGTGATCGAGGCGCGGGGTCGCTGGTTGATGCCGGGCCTTTGGGACATCCATCCGCACCTCGACCTCGAGGTCGAGCTCGATCCGGGTCTCACCGAGGTGGTGCGCCACGGCACGACGACTGCCGTGGTGGCCAACTGCTCGATCGGCGTCCCTTTCGGCCGCCAAAACGAAGGCGGCCACGATCCCGTCGTCTCGTGCTTCGCCCGCGTCGAGAACATTCCGAAGAGCGTGCTCCGCCGCGTCGCCGATCGAATCACCTGGGACAACCCGAAGGCCTATCTCGATCACTTCGCGCGCAGTCCCCTCGGCGCCAACATCGTGCCGATGATCCCGCATTCCATGCTGCGCATCGAAGCGATGGGTCTCGATCGTGCGATCTCGGAAAAGGCCAGCGAGCAGGACCTCGGCAAGATGGAAGAGATCCTC
>DATIUW010000084.1:0-8432 GCA_035466435.1 Polyangiales bacterium
TTGGTCGTCCGAGAGCAAGGCGGGACCATCGTCCGGCTCGAGGACATCGCGGAGGTCGCGCTCGGCGCCGTGAATTACGACGAGCGCGTCAACTTCACCGGCCAGACGGCCGTGTTCATCGGCGTCTGGGTTCTACCCAACAGCAACTCCCTGGATGTCATCGAGCGGGTTCGCACGGAGCTGGACGCGATCAAGGACGAGCTCCCGGAGCAGTTGCGAGCCGAGGTCGCCTTCGATGCGACCACCTACATCAGGAGTGCGATCCGCGAGGTCATCACGACTTTGAGCGAGACGCTCGCGATCGTCGTCGTGGTGATCTTCTTGTTCTTGGGCTCTATCCGCTCGGTCATCGTGCCGGTCGTCGCAATCCCCGTTTCGTTGATCGGCGCCGTGTTTCTGATGCAGCTCTTCGGATTCACGATCAATCTGCTGACGCTGCTGGCCATCGTCTTGTCGGTCGGTCTGGTCGTCGACGACGCCATCGTCATGGTGGAAAACGTCGAACGGCATTTGCGTGAAGGCATGACGCGCACGCAGGCGGCCCTCAAAGGCGCCCGCGAGCTGGTCGGGCCCATCATCGCCATGACGATCACGCTGGCCGCCGTGTACACGCCGATCGCATTTCAAGGCGGCCTGACCGGGGCGCTCTTTCGCGAATTCGCCCTCACGTTGGCCGGCGCCGTGCTGATTTCCGGCGTGGTCGCGTTGACGCTGTCGCCCGTGATGTCGGCGACCTTCTTGCCCGAGGAGCGGAGCGAAAAGGGGCTTCCTGCCCGCATCGATCGGGACTTTCGCCGTTTGAAGGATCTCTACTTGCGCCTTCTCGACGTAACTCTCGATGCACGTCCTGCCGTGTACGTCGCATGGGTTGCGCTCAGCGTGCTGGCGGTCGTCATGTTCGTCATGTCACCGCGAGAGCTGGCGCCCAACGAGGACCAAGGGATCATCTTCGGCATCGTCGATACGCCCGCCAACTCGACGATCAACCAGTTGGCTCTCTCCGTCGACGCCGTGCACGAGATGGCCATGAGCTTCCCCGAAACCGAATTTACTTTTCAGCTCACCTCTCCCGCCGGAGGGTTTTGGGGCATGGGCCTCAAGCCCTGGGACCAGCGCGAGCGCACGGTCTTCGACCTGATGCCGGAAGTCACGGAGAAGGTCAATCGGATTCCCGGCATTCAGACGTTCCCCGTCTTACCCCCTGCCCTTCCGGGCGGCGGCGAGTTTCCGGTGGAGCTGGTCGTGGCTTCGACGGCCGAGCCGAGCGAGATCTTGGCGCTCGTCGAGGAGCTCCAGCAGAAGGCCACCGAGAGCGGCATGTTTGCGTTTCCGCCGCTCATCGACGTGAAGATCGACCAACCGGAATCCGAGATCGTGTTCAACCGCGACAGGGTGGCCGAGCTCGGATTGAGCTTGCAGGCGGTCGGCCAGGAGCTCGGCTCCGCCGTCGGTGGCGACTACGTCAACCGTTTCAGCATCGCGGGCCGAAGCTACAAAGTGATCCCCCAGCTCGAGCGCTCGGCACGGCTCAACGCCGATCAGCTCCAGAGCATCTACATCACCAAGCCGGACGGCGAGCTCGTGGCGCTCAGCACCATTGCCACCGTGCGCGACCGCGTGGTCCCGCGCTCGCTCAATCGCTTCCAGCAACTCAACTCGGTCAAGCTGAGCGGAGTGGCGATTCGCCCTCTCGACGAAGCGCTGTCCTTTTTGGAAACGCAGGCAGAGGAGATCCTGCCTCGCGGATACACGATCGACTACACGGGCGAGTCCCGCCAGCTCCGCAAAGAGGGCAACAAGTTCGTACCTGCCTTCGCCCTGGCGGTGGTGTTGATCTTCCTGGTGCTTGCGGCGCAGTTCAACAGCTTCCGCGATCCGCTGGTGATTTTGGGCGGCTCGGTTCCACTAGCGATGTTCGGGGCGTCGATCTTCACGTTCTTGAAGATTCCGGACCCAAACACGCAATTCTGGACCGACGGGTGGACGACCACGCTCAACGTCTACTCTCAGGTCGGTCTCGTCACGCTCATCGGCCTCGTAGCGAAAAACGGCATTCTGATCGTGGAGTTTGCCAACGAGTTACAACGCGAAGGGCAAGCCAAGCTCGACGCTGTCCGAAACGCGGCGGCGGTACGCCTCCGACCGGTCCTGATGACCACCATGGCGACCGTGTTCGGACATTTCCCCCTGACTCTGGTCACCGGGCCGGGCGCGGAGGCCCGCAATAGCATCGGGCTCGTGCTCGTGGGTGGTATGGCAATCGGCACGCTCTTCACTCTGTTCTTCGTGCCGTCGATCTACATGCTAATCGCACGCGATCGGCTCGCTGCGACGAGCGGGCAGAAGCGGGGCACCATGGACAACGTCCCTCGACCGGACGCGCAGCCCGCGACTTGAGCCCGCAACCCGCGCATCTCAAGCGGTCTCCGCGAGAAGCTTGCGCTCGTAGTAGGCGATGCATTCGCTCATCGCGTCCTCTGCGCTGACGATCGGCTCGTAGCCGAAGTCCCGGTTCGCCTCTTCGTTCGTTCCGCACTGCGAAATCGTGAGCTTCGCTAGCTCGTGGGGCGTGAAGATGGGCCTTGGCACACCCAACTTGAAGTGCAGGTATTGCCATAGGCGCATCGCGATCATGACGGGTTTGGCCGGAATGTCGATCTTGGGCATCTGGTAGCCGAGGGCCTCTGTCATCGGCCGAAAAAACTCGAACATGGGCATCGGCCTACCGTCGCCAACGAAGTACGCCTTACCGCATACTGGACTTCCAGGCATTAGATGCTCGGCCGCGAGCAACTCGGCATGCACGAGGTTGTCTATGTAGACGTGATCGTGGGTTCCGCCAGGGCGACCAATCGTAGCGACGAACCTGCCGGTCACAAGCTGCTCGAAGAGCCTATCGAGCATGATGTTGCTTTCGGCTCCATAGATCCCGTCTGGCCTCAGCGCGGTCGTGAGCAAACGCGCATTGTCGTTCGCTTCCAAAACTGCTCGTTCTGCGAGAATCTTGGTCTCGGTGTAGAGGTCGTCTAGCTTCGTCGCGTATCGCGAACGCGAATCGACGTGCATGTCTTCCGCCGCGTTGAAACAGACATCGATTGAGCTCGTGTGAACCAGCCTGCTCACGCCACGTTGTTGGCACGCCGCAATGACGTTCTTCGTGCCTTCGACGTTCGTTGCGTACGAGGCATGTCGATAGGGCTCCGACACGGCCCTACCACCGAAGAGGGTCATACTCGCGGCGGTATGGAATACGGAATCGATGTCCGCGCATACCTCGAGCATGCGCGGGCCATCCTCAATCGCGCCATGCACGATCTCGAGGCCAGGGTCTTCGAACGTGAGCTTCGCGTGGTGAATGAGCGCTCTGACTCGATATCCGCGTCGGAGTAGCGCGCGTACCAGGTGCCTCCCCAAAAAGCCGGCGGCTCCGGTTACCAGGCAATGCCCTAGGCCTTCGTCGGGAGGACTCTGAAAGGAGCTCATGCCGCGATTCTGCGCTAACCATCGACGCCATGTCGAGCACTAGACGACTGGAACGACGTCGATGAAAGCGACGTGATCGCGCTCCATCGTCTTTCCCCGAGCGACGGGCAACGCCTGCGCAAACATCGGGCCGGCGTAGACGAAGCTGTGGAACTCGCCCTTCTCACCGCAGGGATCGACCCCCTCGGGGAGCGCGTCGAGAAAGGCGGCATCGAAGACGCGTCCCAGAAACGCCCGATCGAGCTGCTTCGGGTCGACGCACGTCACGATGGCGCGAAGCCCTTCCGCCACCATCTCTCGTGCGAGCTGCCGGGTGTCGGCCCCCCATAGAGGAAAGATGGGCTCGATTCCGGTGGCCGCCAGCTTCTCCTCACGGTAGCGACGAACATCTTCGAGAAACAAGTCGCCGAAGGCAATCGCCTCGATCCCGTCCGACTTGGCGTTCTCCATCGCGCCAGCCATCGCACGTTCGTATTCAGCGTTGGTGCAAGGGTCGGGAATGTAAACCTTGGTGAGGGGCAGCCTCAGGGCGCGTGCTTGCATCTCGAGCAGCGTTTCGCGCACGGCGTGCATCGCCACTCGGTTCGACCGCCGATTGACCGTGGTGAGCAGGCCCGCGACCTCCACCGATGGATCTGACTGGAGCGCTCGAAGCGCCCAAGCGCTGTCTTTGCCGCTACTCCACGACAGAAGGATCTTCCGCATTGCCACCTGGCTCCGTCTTCGTCACGAGCCCCCTGATGATCACGTAAAACACCGGCGTGAGTATCAAGCCGACGAAAGTGACGCCGAGCATCCCGGCGAAAACCGCGGTCCCGAGAGCCTGCCGCATCTCGGCGCCCGCACCGGTGGAGATCACGAGCGGCACGACGCCGAGAATGAAGGCGAACGCGGTCATGAGAATCGGCCGCAGACGCAGCTTCGCCGCTTCCCTCGCCGCGGTGAATCGATCTTTGCCTTCCTCCTCCTGCTGTTTGGCGAACTCCACGATGAGGATCGCGTTCTTGCTGGCCAAGCCGATCAACACGATGAATCCGATCTGCGTGAGGATGTTGTTGTCCATGCCGCGCAACCAAACGCCCGCCAACGCGAACAAGATACACAACGGTACGATGAGGATGATCGCGAGCGGCAACGACCAGCTTTCGTATTGCGCCGTGAGGAACAAGAACACGAAGAAGACACTCAAGGGAAAGACGAGCAAGCTGAGGTTGCCGACCGACTTCTGTTGGTAGGCAATCTCGGTCCATTCGAAGCTCATTCCAGGCGGCAGAATCGAGCGCGCGAGCTGCTCCATCTGGTTGAGGGCGACACCGGTGCTCGTCCCAGGCGCGGCGTTCCCTTGTACCTCGACCGAAGGGTACAGATTGTAACGAACGATGCGGTCGGGTCCGGTGGTGCGCCCCACCTTCACGACGGATCCCAAAGGTACCATCGCCCCATCTGCCGTTCGCACACGCAGTGCCTCGATGTCCTCTGGGTCGCTGCGAAACGGCGCATCCGCCTGTGCGATCACGCGATAGACGCGCCCGAATCGGTTGAAGTCGTTGACGTACGCAGAGCCGAGATTGATGGCCAACGTGTCGAAGATCGACTCGACGGGGACGCCGAGCATCTCCGCCTTCGTGCGGTCGATGCTCAAATCGAATCGGGGTGTCGATACGCTGAACGTGGTGAACACGCGCTGAAGCTCCGGCTGCTGGTTTGCGGCTCCCACCAGCTCCCAAGCGCTCCGGCCGAGCTGCGCCAACCCTAGGTCGGCGCGGTCCTCGACCATCAATTTGAATCCACCGCCGCGTCCGAGACCGCGCACGGGCGGCGGCTCGATCACGAAAGTCATGCCCTCTTGGACGTCGGACAGTGCTTTGGATATTTCCTCTGCGATGGCGCTTGCCGATTGGCTCGGTCCACGCTCTGAAAAAGGTTTCAGGGGGACGAAAATGGCCGCAGCGTTCGAAGCGCTACTGAAGGTCGCGCCGGAGAACCCCACGATTTCCACGGTGTGATTGACTCCCGATACGCCGCGAATTCGCTCGCCTGCTTCTTTGGTGGCAGCGTCGGTCCGGCTCAAAGAGGCGCCGTCGGGCAACTGAAGAGCCACGATCAAGTAGCCCTGGTCCTGCTGCGGGATGAACCCCCGAGGAATACGGTAAAGCGCGAATCCGGTCACGACGAGCAGTACGGCGAAGACTGCCAAGGTGGAGCGCGGCCGGTGGATGACGCTGCCTACGATCCGTCGATACCGCCGCTCTCCGCCCTCGTAGATGCGATTGAACGAGCGGTAGATGGGTTGCACGAGCCGATCGAGCGCGCGCCCCACTCTTCCTTTGGGCTCCCCCTTCGGTTTCATCACCAAGGCGCCCAAGGCGGGGCTCAAGGTCAGTGAGTTGAAGCCGGAGATGATCACCGCCGTCGAGATCGTGACCGCGAACTGGCTGAAGAACTGACCGGGGATGCCGCCGAGAAACGCCGTCGGCACGAACACCGCAGCGAGTACCAGCGCCATCGACACGAGCGCGCTGCCTACCTCGTCCATGGTGATGTGTGCGGCTTCTCGGGGGCTTTTGCCGAGCTCCAGATTTCGCTCGATGTTTTCGACGACCACGATCGCGTCGTCGACCACGATGCCGATGGCGAGCACCAACCCAAAGAGCGTGAGGTTGTTGAGCGAGAAACCGAGAGGAGCCATGACCGCAAAGGTTCCTATCAGCGATACGGGAATCGCCGCGATCGGAATGACCGCCGCGCGCCATGACTGCAGGAAGAGAACGATGACCAAAATGACTAAGGCCACCGCTTCGAAGATCGTGCGGTACACCGCGTCGACCGACTCCTGGACGAATACGGTGGGGTCGTAGGCGATTTCATATTCGAGGCCTGCGGGGAAGTCCTCGGACAAGCGCTGCACCGTGCGGCGGAGCTCTTCGGCCGTCTCGAGCAAGTTGCTGCCTGGGCGCTGAAAGACTCCGATGCCTACTGCAGACTGGCGATCGAGATAGCTGTTGGTCTGGTAGTCCTCCGCGCCGAGCTCGATGCGCGCAATGTCCCCGAGCCGCGTGAGCCGGCCGGCTCCATCGGTCTTGATGATCGCATTGGCAAACTGGTCGGCGTTCTCGAAGCGCCCACCCGCGTCCACCGACATCTGGAATGCATTGTCACCGGGCATGGGAGGTTGCCCGAGGGTGCCGCCCACAATCTGCACGTTCTGCCGTTGAAGCGCGGCGAAAACGTCCGTCGCAACGAGGTCGTGCGCGGCGAGTCGATCGGGATCGAGCCACACACGCATGCTGTACTCGCGTGATCCGAAGACACGAATGGTTCCCACGCCCTCGATACGCGTGAGAACATCCCGCACGCGCAAAACTGCATAGTTGCTGATGTAGAGCGAGTCGTAGCGGCCGCTCGGCGATCGAAGATGGATTACCATCATCAAGTTTGGCGATCGCTTCTCCACGATGAGGCCCCTACGCCGAACTTCCTCCGGCAACCGTGGAGCCGCCAACGCGACGCGGTTCTGGACTTGGACCTGAGCAATGTCGAGATCGGTGCCGGGCTCGAACGTGACCGTGAGCTGCACCGTGCCGTCGGCAGTCGACTGCGAGCTCATGTAGATCATGTTCTCGACACCGTTGACCTGCTCCTCCATCGGCGTCGCAACGGTCTTCGCGAGCACCTCGGGGGTCGCGCCGGGATAGGTCGCAGTGACGACGATCGTCGGCGGAGCAATCTCCGGATACTGCGCGACCGGCAGCCCCACGTACGCCAAGATTCCGACTGCGATGATGACGATGGAGACGACGGCCGCAAAGCGAGGCCTGTCGACGAAGAAATGCGCGAACCTCATGGGGCGGTCCCCGTGTCCTCACTCGAGGGCGTGGAGCCGCCTTCCGTCACTGGACGCACGGGGGAGCCCGGCCGCGCGCGCTGCATTCCTTTGACGATCACCCGCGACTTTGGGCTCAATCCATCGCGAACGACCCTTCGTCCGGCAACCAGCGGCCCGAGCGTCACCCGTTGGCGCTCGACGACGTCATTCGGACCCACGACGTACACGAACTGGATCGCTTGATCGGACATGATCGCTTCTTCCGGAATGAGAAGAGCCTCGTGAGGCGCGCCGCGCGCAATCCGAATCGTGCCGAACATGCCAGGAATGAGCAGGCCATCGGGGTTGTCGATGATCGCGCGGAGCTCGCGCGTACCCGAAGCCGGGTCGATCTGATTGTCCATGAAGTCGATGCGCCCGCTGTGTTCGACGTCCGTTTCATCGACTAGGTGCGCAGGTATGGTCTGCTTCCCGGTCTGCATCGCATCGCGCCAAGCTCGCCCATAGTGGAGCGCGTCGCGCTCGTTCACGGTGAAATAGAAGTACACCGGGTCTTGAGAGACGATCGTAGTCAAGAGGGTCGAGGCGGCGCCGCCTGCCTCGACCAAATCACCGGGCACCACCATCCTCCTGCCGACTCGGCCGGCAATGGGAGCGCGAACCTGCGAATAGACGAGGTCCAGTCGTGCTGACTCCACCTCCGCTTGGGCTGCGGCGAGCTCCGCTTTCGCGACGAGATGGTTGTTCAGCCGCTCGTCGAGGGTGTCCTGAGAGACCGCTCCCGACTCGCTGATGGCCCGCGCGCGTTCGAGAAGGAGTCGAGTGGTCTCCACCTGGGCTTTGGCCCGAGCGAGTTGGGCTTCGGCAGACCGTAGGTTGGCGCGGTAAGGCCGCGAGTCGATTTCGAAAAGGACCTGCCCTTCCTCGACCAGGGCTCCATCCTGGAAGCGGATCGATCGCACGTAGCCGGGAACGCGGGCGCGCAGCTCGACCGAATCTACCGCCGCCACCCGACCACTGTACTCGTCCCATTCGGTAATCGTCTCGACCATGGGCGTCGTCGTGGTGACTTCGGGCGGCTGTTGCGAGGGAGCATCCGTGGCCCCCTCACATGCATGAAGAC
>DATIUW010000085.1:0-2282 GCA_035466435.1 Polyangiales bacterium
CTTGATGCTGAATTCATTCCATGGCCGGCTGGGGTCCCCATGGCGTCGACCGAACGTGATGGGCAGGTACTCGCGAGTCAGTCGCTCGAGCCGCAGATCATCCATGCCTTCGACGATCTCGAGAAGCTCCGAGTAATTGATCTCGTCAGGCAATGCCTCGAGCGCTGCCCGGTGTCGGGCGAACAGGTCGCGGTTGAAAAGATCGACGGTCCGACGGAAGTGCCGGGCCGATACTTGATACTGATCGTCGAAGGTGCCGCCTCGCAGCACGTTGAACAGAACGTTGGCATAGTGATGCGTGGTCACAGCCTCTTCGGCAGTCCGTTGAAACGCGTCTGCACCTCCCATGATGCGAGCGAGCTCGTTCGACCCCTCGTCGATGGACTTCGCGATCTCGATCTCTACGGTCGCTGGGTCGTCGAGGTGTCGCAACAAGCGCACCACCTGCGCCTGCGTTTGCTCGACGTCGGCCACGAGCTCCCAGCGCTGGGACGTTTGCGGCTCGAGCCGCAGCGACGCGTGAACCAAATAGGCTCCGCGAACGCCGCGTTCGACGATCTCGCCGTGCAGGGGCATTCCGCGGCGGAAGCTCTCGAGTTGCCTCGCGGAAAGCAGCACGGTGTCCACGGGGAGGCCCAAGCAAAACACGCGGGTCGCCTTCAGCGACTCACACGGCTCGGCCCGGTCCGTGATGCCCGAGTAGAGGGTATACACGGCGAGCGAGCTGTCCTCGATGCGCTCGCTCCACTTGTACGCATCGACCAAGTTACTGGTGTTGGTTTGCGCATATCGTGGCGTTCCGGCTGGCAAAATGTTCTGCAAGCCATCGACCAGCTCGACTTCGCATTCTCGGCTGCCTCGATTCTCGAGCTCGCAGCGTCTCACGAAACCATAGGCATCGCTGGTCAACCACCAATAGCGAAAGGCGAGATCGAGGTCGTGGTTGATCTCCTCGAAACAGAGCTTGTTTCCCAAGACGTTCTTGTAGAGATTGCGGGTGACGGAGTAACGCCAGTCGTGCGCACGATGGAAGGGCTCCCAGTCGTGGCGCTCCCCGCCAGAGATGGCACGAATGAGGGTCTTGCTTCCGGTATGCGGGCTGCTTTCGTGAATCTTGTCGACGGTGACGTAGGGGAAAAGCGCTGTCTCCGGCGACCCCCGACCGGCGGTCAGCCCCCCAGTCGAAGAAATGAACAGCCAATGGTCGGACGCGGAAACCACGCTGACGAAGAACGGCGGCATCTGGTCGACGTTCCGTATGGCGTAATACCGCTCCCCGGCCAGAGTCAGAAACTCGCCGGACATTCTGTCGCTGGTAGGGGAAGGTCGGTTCATTTGCGTTCGTCTTCAGAGTTCGAGAAGGGGCACGACGGCCGACGGCTCAAATGGCCGCCGGCCGACCGACCCTCGATGTTCGGGGCTCGGGAAGCCTACTCCAGAACCACCAGGACGTTGTCGTAGAAGATTCCGGAGCCTTCGAAGTCCGACGCCGTATTTGCGAAGCCGACCTGAAGAATCTGACCTTCGAGGAGGGCGTCCGTGAGGTCCAGCGAGATCGTGAAGCGGCCCCAGGTCACCGGAATGCTGGTCATGTCCTCTGTGACGAAGTTGGTCTGCGCAAACCCGCTATTCGGATCGAGCGTCTTGATGAACGCGACCGCCGTCGTGGCGCCCTCGATATTGCCGCGCTTGGCATCGAAGCTGAACGTCAGTGTCTTCCCGATTTCGTCCTGAACGATCGTGCCTTCTTGGAAGACGTTGATCTCGACTTTATCGGTGCCGTTGAAGTGACCATCGTTCGGCTGACAGCAGTTGTAGTCATTGAAAACGCTCAGCTGTTGGAGGCCCTGTGACGAGTCCCCTTCACCGGAAACGACCGCCGAGATGAACGTGTCAGTTGGGCTGACGGTGGCATTGGGCGCGGGAAACGGACCGTAGGAGAACTTGAAGGTGTCAGTCTCGTCAAACACGTTGGCAAAGAAAAGCCATTCGTCGTCACCGAGAGCAGTCTCCGCATTCGCATCGAGTGCCTCGAAATCCTGTTCGTACACTACGTCTCCGGCGATCCCGCCGGTGCCCGCGGTGCCACCCGTACCTGCGGTGCCGCCCGTGCCTGCCGTGCCGCCCGTGCCTGCCGTGCCACCCGTACCTGCCGTGCCGCCCGTACCTGCCGTGCCACCCGTGCCTGCCGTGCCACCCGTGCCGCCGGTGCCGCCATCGTCATCGTCACCGCACCCGCTGAATGCGAGCGTGGCAAATAAAATCGCAATCAATGTTTTCTT
>DATIUW010000086.1:0-23339 GCA_035466435.1 Polyangiales bacterium
TCGACGTACGGAGGGCTCGGAAAAACGCGACATTGGGGTGGAACGGACGTGCGAAGTGCCAATCGGCATGCATGCAAGCCCCTCCGATTGGCGCGCCGCCCGAGGGGCGGCTTGCGTGACCCAAGCCCACAAGTGCACCGGGTCACCTTTGCAAGCCGCCCCGTTCCGTGGAACCTCGTGTCGCGTTTTTTCCGGGCCCGGTCCTTGCGCCGCCCGTGCGCTTGCGCCTATTTCTTTCGGACTTCGCCCTTTTTGCCGAGGGTGTAGCCCATCGGCAGCCGTTTTGATGCTTCGTCTTTGACGTCTTCGAGCGTCCATCCCCGCTCGATGAATCCGTCGAGGATTCGCATCCGCACTCGGACGCTTTCCTCGACGAGGAATGCGTTCGTCAGAGCCTCTCGCGCAGCTTCGGCTTCGTCTTGATGAAGAATCGCGCCCACCGTGTGAAAACGCACCGTCTCGTTCATGTCTTCCAAGAACCGGGTCACCGCATCGACGATGCGTGGATCCTTGCTCTCTTCGAAGCTGGCAATCAGGTCGATCTTCTTTTGAGGGTCGCGCTCGTACTCGGTATCCATGTTGGCGAGCAGCTCGAGCAGAGTCGTGTTGACCTCTTCCTCGCTCTGAATCTCTCTCAGGATCTTCAGCGGCCACCCCAAGGTGTCGGACGATTCTAGAAAATCGCGCACTGGGCCGAGCGCCGCGTCCCCTTGTTTCACGATGCCGCGAAACGCCTCGTTTTTCTCCTCACCGTCGGTGATGCTCGGATCGACACGAATCGTGAACCGCGTCAGCAGCGCCCGGATCGCCTCTTCCGATCCATCTGCTGCAAGCGTTTGGATCGACTCCCACCGCTCGTGTTTCTGTGCACGCTTGTTGGCGACGCGGGTGATGTGCTTGCTCAGCCCGCCTCCGCCGCCTTTGAACACGTCGAAAAGCCCCATGACGTCTTCACGTAGGCCGATCCGCCGCGCCGTGCAACGAGAGGCACGCGCGGTTCAGTGGATCACCACCGGCTTCAGGTTCACCTGACCGCCGATCGTTTCCACTTTGAAGCGGACCAATCGCGCCCCATGCTTTTTGGTGAGGTGCTCCGCATTGGCCTTGATGCGTTCGACGAACCGCGCCTCGGGAATGTTGGACACGTCCTCGCCAATCGAGTCTTTGGCTGCCACGTAATCCCGGAAGAGCCGCGCGTAGTATTCTCCTTCGGGAATCGCCGCAAGCGCCGAGGCCTCGGCGTCGTCACCTGGAGTGGGACTGGCGGAGCTCGCGCGTGCTCCGAGATCGGGGCCGCTCGCGCTGACTGCTTCCCACCCGCCGCTGCTGGTGACGGCCCTTCCCTCGTCGTCCTCTTCTGCGACCCCTGTGAAGAGATTGATCAGCTGGTTCACCCGATACGAAAGCCCTCCGAGCTCGGCGGTCTCTACCTCCAAACGGACGTCACCGCGTCCGTTGATGACGGCTAGGATGTCGTCCTCCATGCGCTCGATCGGATCCATGATGTTGTTGGCGACGATGAATCCATAGATCGCAACGCCGATGATGCCCAAGAGGGTGAGCCAGAGGATCACGTTGGCAACGGCCGCGAGCGCCATGTGCTCGTCGCGATTTGCGAGCACCACGTATCCGGCATCGACGCCGCGTGCCATGGGCAAAGCCGCCGTGACCCCGACGTACTGCTCGGAGCCGAGCGTGGTGCTCCACGGCAAGGTGGGCTTCCCTTGGAGCGCCGCGGTGGTTCCGGAGTCGAGCGGCGCAGAATAGAGCGTTTGCTGCAGGGCATCACGCACGTCGACTGGTGTCGAGGTGCTGTAGATGTCTTCCTTGGTGATGAATAGAAGCTCGCGGCCGATGACCGCCGCTTCACGCTGCGCGAGCCCATTGGATAGGTCGTAGCCGACCACGAGCGCGCCGACGATGCCTCCTTGATCGTTTCTCACGGCGGCGATGCCGACTTGCAGGAGCGTCTCGTCGTGCTTCCAAACACCGTAACGCGAGCCGCCGCGCTGCAAGACTTGGCGCAGCACCGGCGCTTGCCCGATGAGCGGCTCTCCGAACATCCGGTTCGGATCGGTGTCCCGTGCGAGGACCCTACCCGTCTCGTCGACGATCGCCACGATGTGGGGCGGCTCGGATCGTCCCCGCGCCGGATCGTGAAACCATCGGGACACGTCCTGCGCCGCCTCGAACGCCCGCCGGCGGCGGTTGGCTTCGCCCGAGGCCGTGAAGACGTTGCGGACGGAATTGCTCGACGCGCGGTTGGCCACCCCCTCGGCGAGGCGGGCTCCATCGGCCCTCCAGGATCTCGCGAAGAGCTCCGCATCGTCGCCGATACGGTCCTCGAGCTGTCTCGACAGCTCGCTACGCAGCTGGGTACGCACCACCAGGTACGACGCCAACCCCACCAGCAGCACGATGACGAGGTTGCCTGCGATCAGCTTCAGGCGCATGTCCCCACTTTTCCTCCGCTCGTCCCCCGACGGATTTCCCCCTTCGTTCAGGGGCTTACAACCACCGAGCCCGGATTATCACCGTGCCGTTCGGGGCGTCAAGCTCGTGCCATGCCGAACTTCGAACTGATCCGATGTTTGGGATCGACGTTTCCGGCCACACACGACAATTCTGACCGAGATCCCCATTCGAGGAAGTGGGCCCTCGGGGCCTCGGGGGGTATCCTTCTCCTCGCGCGATGCCGAATGTGTGGAGCATGTTTTGTGACGGACCGGAGCTGGCGGTCGATGTGGCGCGAGATGCCGCTCGGATCGGGCTGCCCGTGGAGCCGGAGGTGTGCGACCGTCCGTGGGAGGCCGCGATCGAGGCGTCGCAGCGGGGCGTACGGGCCGGCATCGTGCTCGAAGAGGGGCTCGATCCCGATGTCGCCGTCCGGCTCTCGGACGCCATGCGCGCTGCCAAGCGGAGGATTGCCGTGGCCGTGATCGGCCCGCAGCCGCTCGACCTGCTCCACGATCTGGGCTTGCCAGCGGTTCACGAAACCGGCCCGCTGGTCGCGGTGGCGGCCCTGCTCGACCTCGACACGGAGCGACCGTGGGCGGCGGCAACCAAAGATCTGCCCGTGGTCGATCGTGTTCGCCTGGGAGAAAGCGTGAGTCACCGGAGCGACGGCCGGTTCGTGCGCGTGGGCGACGGCCTGATCGCACACGAGAGCGCGAGCTCGCAAAGCACGCCTATCGGGACTCCCCGGGACGTCGCCACCGCGCTGCGGGCGATGCGGGCCTCCCAAGACGCATCGCGGCCCAAAGTGCCGGTAGTCCAAGGCGTAGAAGAGGACACCGTGCTCGACGTGATCTTGGGACCGAGACGTGCGCTCTCGGATCCAGCCAGCAAGGCGGCGCTCGGCCCCTATGACGTTCCGCTGCCCGTCGAGGAGCTGTGCGCGACCCCCTCTCGGGCCGCGTCCGAAGCGGCGCGCATCGGATTCCCGGTGCGTGTCGCGCTGGCGTCACCCGATCTGCGCTTGTGGGATCATCCGGACCTCGCCGTGGAGGTCTTTTCGGCGGCGCAGGCTCGCGATGCATTTCGGCAGATCATGGCGGTTGCCAAGAACCGAGCAGCCGAGGCACGCCTTCTCGGCGTGACGGTCAGCGCGGCCACGATGGCTCGCACCCTCTTGCGCGTTCGTATGGAGCCTCTCGCTTCCGGCGCCGTGCTGACCGACATCGGCTTCGCCGATCCCCACGGCCGAGCGTCGGCCGACTCGACTCAAACGGTGCTCCCCGCAACTCCCAAGGCGCTCGAACGCGTCCTGCTCCGCCTCCGCGGAAGCTCTCTACTGCTGACGGGGACGCCGCAGGAGCGCACGGACGCGGTGAGCGCGATCGGCGACGTCTTGATGCGGCTCGCCGCCTTCGTGCACCAGTGGCGCAAGGAAATCGAGGCCGTCGAGGTCAATCCTTTGGCCATTTTGGTCGGCGGCCAGCTCGAGCTCCGCGAAGCCTGCGTCACGGTGGGCGACACGTTCAGCCGCTCGCTGAACGCGAGCGGGTAAGTCGACCCCGACTAGGTCCCCGGAGGACGGGTCGCGACGGGCGTGCTCGCGAGCGGGACCCGCTCGCCCGACTCCTTAAGGCACCACACCACTAGGCTCCCGCCCCCTCGCTGTGCTGCCCATCCCGACCCGTCCTCCTCCGTAGAAGTCAGCGCACACGGGCCGCGGACCACGGCCCCCGATCCACGACCCCCATACCCCGAGCCTCGAAACTCGATCCCCGCAGGTCAGGGTCAGCAGTACGAGTCACCGTACGGAGGGCTCGGAAAAACGCGACATGAGGTAGGCGCTCGCTGAGGATCAAGGTTCGAGGCTCGGGGTGCGCGAGCCGGGAGGCGTGGTCCGAGACCCGTGGCCCGCGGGGCGCCGTCACTGACACTGCCACTGACACTGCCGCTGTCGCTGGCACTGTTACTGACGCTGTCACTGACACTGCCGCTGACCTGCTAACGGCCCGACAGTCGCCAGGACATTGCGCAGACCTCGTCGAGCGCGTTGTCGACGGCTCGAATGTTAGTACTCGTGACGTACCCGTATGCGACGGCGAGCCGAAGCCCCGCCCGGACTTCCTTCGCGGAGCCGCAGGCTGTCGCAAAGCGCGCCTTAGCGGTTCCTGCGTCATTACCGTCGGCTTCGGCGATGTTCAGCACGACGCTGTTCATTGCCCGGTGCATCTGCTCGAAGAGCGCTTTGTCGCGCTTGCGTACGACGTGCAGCACCTGCCGCAGCCCTCCTGCCGCCTCGAGTGCCCGTTGCTGAACGATGAGTCCCATGAGTGTTCTCCTTTGCGCGGGTGCGTGGGTTCCCCCGAAAGGGCGCCAGCCCGCCCCACGCACCCGCACAAAGGAGATCACGAGGACAAAGCTCACACAGCAGACGGTCGCTGGGGGTCGAGGTTCGAGGACTGAGGTTTGAGGACCGCGTGCCGAGGACCCGGGGATCGCGGCCCGAGACCCGCGTGGGCCTGACGCCGTCGCTGTCGCTGGCGCTGACACTGACACTGACCTATCGCTCCGGAGAGCCTAGAGGTAGCGCGCGGTGGCCGACTTGCTTTCTCTGATGTCCTCTGGAGTGCCCGTTGCCACGATGCGTCCTCCCTCCGGACCGGAGCCTGGGCCCAGGTCGACGATGAAGTCCGCGTTGCGAATGACGTCGAGATGATGCTCGACGGCGATGACGGTGTGGCCGTCCTCGACTAGCTGATGAAGAATCGCGACGAGCAGCTCGACGTCGACGAAGTGAAGGCCCCGCGTCGGCTCGTCGAAGACGTACAGAGTCGGCTTTCGTGCGGGTTGCGCGAGGTCGCGCGCCAGCTTGATCCGTTGGGCCTCGCCGCCGCTCAGAGTGGTCGAGCGCCGACCGAGCTCGAGATAGCCGAGACCCACACGCTGTAGCGCTTCGAGCCGGGTTCGGATCGCGGGGACGGCCTCGAACAATGTACGCGCCTCGTCGACCGAAAGCGACAGCGCCTCTGCGATGCTCATGCCCCGGTACCGTATCTGCAGGGTCTCGTCGTTGTAGCGTCGCCCGCTGCAGACTTCACACTCCACCTCGGCGTCTGGAAGGAGCTGCATTGCAATGCGCTGCACGCCCTCCCCCTTGCACGCCTCGCACCGGCCTCCCTTGACGTTGAAGCTGAACCGGGCCGGCCGATAGCCGCGGGCCCGCGCTTCGGGAAGCCCCGCAAAGAGCTCGCGAAGCGGCCCCAGCACGCCGAGATAGGTCGCCGGATTGGATCGGGCGCTTCGGCCGATCGGGGTGGAATCTACGAACGACACTCGCGCGAGCCCCCGACCCCCTTCGACCGAAACCCCTTCGGGCACTTCGGCGGATAGCCCGAGGTGGCGCCGAGTCGCGGGCAGGAGCGCATCGACCACGAGCGTGCTCTTGCCGCTGCCGCTCACCCCCGTCACGCAACAGAGACTTCGCAGAGGAAACTCGACCCGCAGCTCTTGCACGTTGTGAAGCTGCCGAACGTGAATCGTGAGCGAGACTCCTCGCGCATTCCGGCGCTGCTCTGGAACCGGTATCCGGCGGCGTCCCGAAAGATACGCGCCCGTCGGCGAGCCGTCCGTCGCCATCAGAGCGTCGAGATCGCCTTCGGCGACGAGATGCCCTCCGCGTTCGCCTGCGCCAGGTCCGAGCTCCACGAGATGGTCTGCGGCTCGCATCGTTTGCTCGTCGTGCTCGACCACGATCACGGTGTTTCCGAGATCGCGAAGCTGTGCGAGCGTGACCAACAGCCGCGACGTGTCTGCGGGATGTAGACCCGCCGTAGGCTCGTCGAGGACGTAGAGGACTCCGGAGAGACGAGCTCCGAGCTGGGTAGCGAGATGGACGCGCTGCGCCTCCCCGGCGGACAAGGAGCCGGTCGATCGATCGAGACTGAGATACCCGAGGCCGACCTGCTCCAGGAATTCGAGACGGTCCACGATGGACTGCGTCACGGGACGAACCGCGGCGCCGAGCGGCTCGGTGAACCGAAGCCCTTCCACCCATCGTCGCAAGCTTCGGACCTCGAATCCATTTGCATCGCTGATGGCAAAGCCATCGACGCGTACGGCGCGGGCGGCATCGTTGAGACGCGACCCGCCGCAGGCCGGGCATGTCTCCATTTTCGCGAAACGTCCGATCTCCTCCTCGAGCAACTCGAGCACACGCTCTTCATCGCCCTGCTCTGCCAGCTTCCGCCGCGCATACTCGTGAGCCCGCCGTTCGAGACCAGGCAGAACCCCTTCGAACCCCGCACCGCCGTGAAGCACGATGCGACGCTCCTTGCTCGAAAGCTCTTCGAACGGCACATCCAAATCGACGCCGGCCGCACCGACCTTTTCCAACATGGAGCGGTAGTACGCGAGCTTCGGCTTTCCCCAAGCGGTCACCGCGCCGCGCCGCAGCGAAAGGCTCGGTTCTGCGACGGCGAGCTCTGGCGGGAACTCGCGGGTCTGACCCAACCCGTCGCATCGTTCGCATGCACCGAGGGGCGTGTTGAACGAAAACAACCGTGGGCTGACTTTGGGAATCGAGGCGTGGCCCTCGAAACAGGTATGTTGCTCCGAAAAGCGGTGCCTGGTCCCTTTTTCCTCTTTCAAATGGACGATTCCCTCGCCGAGCTGGTAGGCGAGCTCGACTGCTTCAGCGAGCCGCGGCCCGATGCCGTCGCGAACCGATAGTCGGTCGATCACGACGTCGACGGACGCGCCCGGGGGGATGGAGGTGATGTTCTCGATGTCCACCGCGACGTCATCGACCAACAAGCGAACGAAACCCTTTTCGCGAAGGCTTTCGATCAAGCGCTTGGGGGCGGTTGCGCCGTGTCGAACGAGCGGAGCCAAGACGGAAAAACGTGTGCCCGCCGGAAGCCGCATCGCCTCCTGGACCACCTGCGCAACCGAATGTGCGGCCAGTCTCTCGCCGCAGACCGGGCAATGCACCTCGCCAACCGTCGAAAAGAGCACGCGAAGATAGTCGCCCACCTCGGTGAGGGTGCCCACGGTGGAACGGGGGTTGCGGGAAGGCTCTCTCTCGCGAACGGCGATGGCCGGACACAACCCTTCGATGACGTCGACGTCCGGACGGGGAAGCCTGGTGAGGATACGCCGCGCGTGTCCGCTCAAAGACTCCACGTAGCGGCGCTGCCCCTCGGCGTACAACGTATCGAACACCAGGCTCGATTTGCCGCTGCCGCTCGGGCCCGTGACGACCGTGAAGCGCCCCCTGGGCAGGCTCACGGTCAGGTTCTTCAGGTTGTGCTCGCGCGCTCCTCGGATGACGATGTCGCTCGTCATTCCTCGATCCCGCCGGTCAGGCGCTGTGCAGCTCGAATTGCCGCGATCATCCCGCTCTCGGAGGCGATCCCGGCCGCAGCCGCATCGTACGCGACCCCGTGGTCGACGCTCGTTCGGACGAAAGGCAAGCCCCAGGTACAGTTCACGGCCTCGCCCCAATCGAGCAGCTTGGAGGCAATGGTCGCCTGGTCGTGAAACATCGCGACCACGCCGTGTGCGCGGCCGTCGGCAGCGTACCGAAACGCGGCTTCGGCCGGCGTCGGGCCGAGCAGATCGAACTCACCAGTCGAGTATGGCGCCCGCTCGCGAAGCGATTCGAGGGTGGGGCCGATGATGGCCTCCTCCTCGGTGCCGAGAAGACCGCCCTCCCCCGCATGCGGGTTGAGCCCGGTGACCTCGATGCGCAGGGGCCTCGTCCCGGGAAGCCATCTGCCGAGCGCATCGGTCAGGTGGCGTACGGTTCGCTCGACGTGCTCCGCCGTTACCGTCGACGGAACGTGCTTGATCGGCCAGTGCGTCGCGACCAGCGCGACCTTGAGCCGCGGCCCGAGGAACATCATCGTGACGTGCTCGTCGTGAACGCCGGCTCGCCGCGCGAGATGTTCGGTTTGCCCGCGAAAGCTGACACCGGACGAGCTCACGGCCTCTTTGCTCACCGGGCCGGTCACGATGGCGCGCGCGGTGCCTGCGATGGCTGCATCACAGGCCGCGTCGAGCGCTTCGCGCTGCACAACGCCACCCGAAATCGTCGGAGCTCTCGCCTGCACCATGGCTACCGGCCAATCGGCCACGTGGACGAGGCCGATTTCGCCGGGGCTGAGGCTTTCCGCCTCGCTCGCGCTCATCCGCCGGAGCGACCCGCACCCATGGCGCCCCAGCTCCCGCTCCATCCACGTCGCATCACCGTACACCAGCGCCCGGTCCGATCCGAGGCATCGCCCCAACGCCGCCGCGGTCACCACGGGGCCGACTCCTGCGGGATCACCCGTCGAAATCGCGAGCGGCGCGCGCATCAGGGCTCTTTCATCTTGTAGCCGACGCCACGAACGGTCTCGAGATTGTTGACCGCCTGACCGAGCTTCATGCGCAACCGCCGGACGTGGATGTCGACGGTGCGGCTGCTTCCGTAGTAGTCCACGCCCCAGACCCGCTCGAGGAGCTGCCGCCTCGAAAATACCCGTCCGCGGTTCTGGCAAAGAAAGCTCAGGAGCGCGAACTCCTGGTGGGTGAGCTGGCGTGGTCCGCCGTCGATGGTGACCTCGTGGGCGGCGAGATCGATGCACAGCGGCCCCATCTTGATCCGCTCTTGCTGCGCGAACTCGCTTCGGCTCCATTCGACGCGCCGGATCCGCAGATAGAGCTCGGCCGGGACGTAGGGCATGAGGGCAAAGTCGTCATAACCGTCGCCCGGATCGAGCCGCGTCAGCGCGCCCACCGTGATGCCGATGATGACGGGTATGTCGCGAAGCGGCTCGGCCGCCCGCACCCGAAGCAGGGCGGCACGTCCGGCGTCGGCCTCGTCTCCGGCTTCGATGAGAACGACCGCGGGCGGGTTCTTGGCCAGCTCGTCGGTATCGAGCCGGTCCCAGAGATTGGCCGTCTGGACTTCGCAGCCCAGGTCGAGAAGACATCCGACGGAGCTTCCGGGGCGTTCCTCGATGCCCTCCCGGCCTATGACCAGAATCCACACGGCCTCCTACCTACAACGGCGGCGCAGACCATGCCAGCCGGAGATGCGACTCGAGGCTCGATCCCGGTTATCATGAGTGAGCGCACCAACGGGATCACGTGGCTACTAGGCATTGGAAAGTCGAAATCACTCGGCTGGGAACGGCAGAGACGCTCTTCGGCGACGTCGTGGAAGCGCCCACATGGCCTGCTGCGCTGCAAGTCGTACGCGCGGATCTCGGCGAAACAGGCGGCGTTCCCGCCGGAGCGAGCTGCAGGGTGAATCCTGACGGCACCGTGATCGTGCAAGATGCCCGTGGTCTTCGACGTTATCAGATCGTTCCGACCGAAGAGCCTGCACCCCCAACAGGAGCCAAGCTGCCGGCGCCCGGCCCACCCGTAGCGAAAACACTTCTCCCGCCCATGCCGACGCCGCTGCAACCTCGCGCTGCGGCTGTCAGGCCACGTAGCGAGCCGCCGCCCGCTCCGACCAGTGACCGGCCCCCGCGAGCGCCGCGCTCGAGCAGCCCGCCTCCAGGCCACGTCGAGAAGAGCCTCATCTTGGTCTGTTCGCGCGATGAGAAGCCGCGTGAGTCGAGCCCGATCCACTTTCGAGAGCGGATGTATGCAGTGCCTGTACCGTTCGAGCCGGGTACTGGGGAGAAGCTCGCCGCGGGTCTGCTACGGCGCGTTCAGGACGAAATTCGTGACGTCCGGGGACCGAAGTTCGTTCGCATCGAGCTCTTCGATCACGTCTGGAAACAAAAACCCCATCACCCGCCCGTGGTTCGACTGGAATGGAAGGACTGGAACAAGACCATCGACATCGAGTTCCCACTGTCCGAACAAACGCGCCAATCGGCGGCGCCGCGGGTCAGCAGCGTGCCGCCTCCGCCCACCGAGGACCGCCTCGCGGCGGCATTCGAGGCGTGTCACGACCTTCTCTTTCTCAAGAACCGCGCCGAGGCTTTGGAGTTTGCGGTGCACTTACTCGAAGAGCTCGTTCCATCGGAAGCCAACGCGGCCTTCCTGCTCGACGTGAATACGGACGAGCTTCGCGTCGTGGCCGCGCGCGGAACCGGCGCCCGGGAGCGCAAAGGACGGGCCTACCCCTCGTCTCGGGGATTGCTCGGAGCGGCAGGCAACCTGGGAGAGCACGCCGTGCTGGTCCTGGCCGACGCGCCCGCAGATCCTCGATACGACGACACCATCGATGGGATTCCCGGGATGGATGTTCGGGCGCTGTTGTACCGGCCGCTGATTCACCGGGGGCGCTTGTTTGGAGTGCTCCAGCTCGCCAACGGCGTCACGGGCGGGATGTTCCGCGAGGCAGACTGCGAGGTCGTGGATTACATCACGCAACAGTTGAGCGCCTTCGTCGCCAGAGGCCCATCGATCGAAAGACCAGCGACCGCCAGCGGCTGAAGCTCGCGGTAAGCGCGGTCTCGGAAAAAACACGACATGGGGTTCCACGGAACGGGACGGCTTGCATAGGTGGCCGGGAGGGCTTGGCCCCGGAGGGCCACGCAAGCCGTCCCTCGGGCGGCGCGCCAATCGGAGTTGGTTGCATGCATGCCGATTGGCACTTCGCACGTCCGCTCCACCCCACGTCGCGTTTTTTCCGAGCCCTCCTCACGTCGACTTGTACGTAGGAGGACGGGGCGGGATGGGCAGCACAGCGAACGGGCCGTCGCCTCGTCGTAGATGGACTCGAGGCGCTGGGGGCGCCCGAGTGCGAGCACGCCCGTTCAGTCCGCGTCTTCGTCGGTCGTTTCGGCTAGGAGCGACTTGATGCGGGATTCGAATTTGGCGGCGTCTTCCTCGCGGAAGCCTTCGTGCACGTAGCGGACCTTTCCGTCACGCCCGATGAAATAGGACGACGGCATCGCGGAAGGCTCGTATCTCGAAGCGATCTCCGCCCTACGGTCGTGGACGATGCGGAAGCTCACCGGCGTATCTTCCAAAAACCGTCTCATCTTCTTGAGACTGCTGTCGGTGCTCACTCCGATGACGACGAGCCCTTGCGACGCGTACTGCTGGTGCAGCCTTTCCAGAACGGGCATCTCCTGCCTGCACGGCTTGCACCAAGAGGCCCAGAAGTCGACCAGCACTACCTTTCCCTCGAGCGCCGTGAGGTCCACCTTCTCGCCGGCTTGATCGAGCGCATCGATGGGTGGCGGTGCATCCCCCGAAGAAAGCGCGGAGGCGCTGGCGCAGACCAACGAGATCGCGGCCATCACCGCGAGTCGATGCTTCATTCGGCGCGAGTGAACGCGCTGACGACGCTCATCGATCGAGCTCTTCCTGTATGTAGGCATCGAGCTGGTCGGGCGGAAAGACGAAGCGTCGGTCGTTGACGTAGATGGTTGGAGTCGAATCCACGCCGGCAGCCCTTCCCTGCGCGATGTCGGCCTCGATCTTGCTTTCGGTCTCTTTGGACTGCATGTCGGCTTTGAAGCGCTTCATGTCGAGGCCGATCTTTTTCGCGTAGTCGTCGAAGTTGGCTCGTTGCAGCTCGGCTTGGTTCTCGAAGAGCAAGTCGTGCATCTCCCAAAACTTACCCTGCTTGTCGGCGGCGACGGCAGCCTTCGCCGCCTCGCGGGCCTTTGGGTGCATGGGGAGCGGATAGTGCTTGAAGACCAGCTTCGCCTTGCCGTCGGACTCTTCGACGACCTTCTTCAGCTCGGGTGCCGCCAACTTGCAATGCGGACACTGGAAATCACTGAACTCGTAGATCGTCACCGGAGCCATCGGCGAGCCCCGAAGCGGAGAGTCGTCGATGGCGAGCTCGTCGATCTTGGTGTCCTCGCCGTAGCGCACTCGATAGATGTCGCGAATCTCGTCGCGCGAGTAACCCTCGTTCACCAGCCGGGCCACGTAGCGGGCGGCGGGAACGCAGCGCTTGCACTTCCTCTTCTCGGAGATGCAACGTGCCACGCTCACGGGCTCTCCACACGGTGAGAGCAGCTCGTTCACCATGTCGGTCCAGATGCCCTTGGCGAAGTCGTCGAGAGAGCTGGTATCGACCTCGGGCAAGCTTCGGATCGGCTCCTTGGAGCTCGGAGCCGGCTTGGCCTCCGCTGAGCCCTCTTTGGGGCCGCTGTCGGCCTCGGTGGAGCGCTCACAGGCGGTCAGCGCGAAAGCCAACGAGACGCAGAGTGCTATCTGGCGCATGAGGGTGCGAATCCTAGCAGAGATTGCTGAGCACGCCGTGAGACTAGGACTCGGCGTAGGTGATGAGCTGGGCTTTGACGATGTCCTCGTTGATTCCCGTTCGGATGTATTCCTTCAGGCAATCCGCAATGGTCACCATCAGGTCATCCATTCCCTCGTCTTCGATCAATCTGGACAGCAGGGCCCTCGATTCGCGGCTATCTTCGTCGCGCAGGAACTTCCGGACTTCCTCGATCGTGATTCCGCCCTGAAAGTCTATGTAAGCGTTTTCCATGAGGTACCGCGCCAGCTCGTTCACATGACCCTCCATCGTACTGATTTGAGGATCTATTAGACACCCGAATGCCCAAACGGCAAGCGGTAAAGCCTCGAGATGCGGCCAAAGCCTGCTTTTCTAGACCGTCGGCTCGTGCAATCGTGACCGGCCATATGGAGGCAAAGACCCACCTTGGAGCCGATCCCCGCTTTTGCGGCCGTCTGCTCGAGCTCGGCGAGGGATCCGCGCGCGTGGCCCTCGATACGACGGATGCGATGGTGGTGGACGATCGCGGCCTCATCCACGGTGGCTTCTTGTTCAGCGTTGCGGACTACGCCGCCATGTTGGCGGTCAACGACCCGAACGTGGTCCTGGGCGCGGCCCAGGCTCGATTTCTCAAACCCGTGCGCAAAGGGGACCGTGTCGTGGCAGCGGCCAGGAAGCTCCAGGCGAACGGCAGAAAGCACGAAGTGCACGTCGAGGCGAGCGTCGGCTCGGACAAGGTCTTCGAGGGCACGTTCACCTGTATCGCGCTCGAGCGCCACGTGCTCGACGTAGTTGGGAGCAAGTAATGGCAGATGATGGTGGCGCAATCATCGGAAGAGTCCTCGCATCGCGCGGAGTGAGGCATCTGTTCACCCTGTGCGGAGGACACATCTCACCGATCTTGGTGGGCGCAGAAGCCAATGGGATCCGCGTGGTGGACGTTCGCGACGAGGTGAATGCCGTCTTTGCAGCCGATGCGGTGGCTCGAATGACCGGTGTTCCCGGCGTCGCGGCAGTGACGGCGGGACCGGGCGTCACCAACACGGTTACCGCGGTCAAGAACGCACAGCTCGCGCAGTCACCCGTGCTGATCTTCGGCGGCGCCGCCGCCACGCTTCTCAAGGGACGCGGGGCGCTTCAGGACATCGACCAAATCTCGCTCATGGAGCCGATCACCAAGTGGGCAGTCTCGGTCAAGAAGATGAGCAGCATCGAGCCTACCGTGCAAAAAGCCATGGAGGTGGCGCAGGACGGCGTGCCCGGGCCCGTCTTCATCGAAATGCCGATCGACCTGCTCTATCCCGAGGACATGGTGCGCGAAATGTTCCTGCAGGAAAGTGGCGTGAAAAACAGCAAGAGCCTCGGTTCGAAGGCGCTCGAGCTCTACATGCGCGGGCATCTCTACCGCCAGTTCCATCAGCCGCACGTCAGCATCATCCCGCCGATTCGAGATTCTCTTCCCCCCAAGCCGACCAACAAGAGCCCGTACCTGAACAAGGTGGTTTCCCTCTTGCGGGACGCCGAGCGACCGGCGCTCGTCATCGGGAGCCAGGCGCTCGTCAATACGCATGATCCAGAGCCCATCGCAGCCGCCATCGAGAACCTCGGCATCCCAACGTGGCTCGGCGGCATGGCCCGCGGGCTGTTGGGCCGCTACAACGACATTCAGTTCCGCCACAAGCGAAGTGCGGCGCTCAAGGAAGCCGACCTCGTGATCGTCGCCGGCTTTCCGTTCGATTTTCGACTCGGATACGGCCGGAGCATTTCGAGCCGTGCCACGCTGGTCGCGGCCAATTTGAGCGCCAGCGAGATGCGCAAGAACCGGCGGCCTGAAATCCCGGTCCACATGCATGCTGGCGAGTTCTTGCGGGCTCTCGCGGACGCGGCGGGCGGCGGCCTCGGTCCCTGGAGGGAGTGGTACGACACGCTGCGTGCTCGAGAGCTGCAGCGGGACGAGGAGATCGCAGAGCAGGCAAAGGCGCCTTCGGACCTAGTCAACCCGCTGCTCTTGTTTCAGCGGATCGAAGAGACCATGGCGGACGATGCGCTGCTCGTCGTCGACGGCGGCGACTTCGTCGGCACCGCTTCCTACATCCTTCGGCCGCGCCAACCGCTTTCCTGGCTCGATCCCGGGGTGTTCGGAACACTCGGAGTCGGAGGTGGTTTCGCGGTAGGCGCCGCGTTGGTCAAACCGGGCAAGGAAGTGTGGCTGATCTACGGAGACGGGTCCTGTGCATACAGCTTGGCCGAGATGGACACGTGCGTGCGCCACGGTCTCGCACCGATCGCGGTCATCGGCACGGACGGCTCTTGGGCGCAGATCGCTCGCGAGCAGATCCCGATGCTCGGAACCGACATCGGAACCGTCTTGAACCGAACGGCGTATCACGAAGCCGCACAAGGCTACGGAGCGGCCGGCCTGTTGCTGGACGATCCGGCGCGAATCGACGCGACGCTACAAGAAGCCAAGACGATCGCGGCGTCGGGCAGGCCCGTCGTGATCAACGTCCACATCGCACGCACGGATTTCCGCAAGGGCTCCATTTCGGTATAGGCAACATGGCCGGCTGGCTGCAGAGGCGGAAAGCTCGCAATCGGCTGAAGGACCGGGTGGGATTGTGGTACCACCCGCAGTACCGGGTGGACTCGCTCGCGGAGACGGCCCGCGTACCGGGAATCGAAGCAGCACGCGGCGAGAAGATACTCGGCGCGCTCGCCGCGGAGGGGCTCCTCGGCACCCAGCAGGTTCGCCCGGCGCCGCTCATCGCCATCGCTGACCTCACCCGAGCCCACACGGAAGACTATCTCGACAAGACGGCCACACCTGAATATCTGGGTCGCATTTTCGGGCTCGAAGCCCAATACGTCGAAGTCGACCCGATTTTGTTTTCCCAGCGACGCCAGGTCGGAGGCACCGTGGACGCGGCTCGCTGGGCCGTTCTGCGCTCGGATCGCGTCGCCTTCAACATCGGCGGCGGGTTTCATCACGCGGAACCGGAGGCCGGAACCGGCTTCTGCGTCTACAACGACGTCGCAACGGCGATCGCGTTGCTTCGCGAAGATGGGTTCGATGCACGAATTGCAATCGTCGACCTCGACTACCATCAGGGCAATGGCAACATCGTCACCTTCGAAGAAGACCCGACGGTGCTCACCTACTCGATTCACGGCTCGGTCTGGAGTCACGTCGAAGCCGCGATGGACCGTCAATACGTCTTGCCCTCCGGCACGGATGACGGCGTCTATCTCGCCAAGTTGGAGGAGACACTGCCGGTTGCGCTCGACGAGATCAAACCGGGCCTGGTTTTCTACGTTGCCGGCAACGATGTATTGCAAGGCGACCGCCTCGGAGAGTTCATGCTCACGCGCCAAGGGGTGCTGACGCGTGATTGCTTCGTGGTGGATTCGGCCCGCAAACACCATTGTCCGGTCGTCATCACGCTTGGAGGCGGCTACAGCGATGGCGCATGGCACGCCTCGACCGACTTCATTCGTTGGTTGCTGATCGACGAGGCGATCGTGTCCGAGGAGCCCGACAAGAATTTGTACGAGCGGTACGCACAGATCGCACAAGAGCTCAAACCTCATGATTTGCAGCGCTCGAGCGGCGAGTGGGAGCTGACGGAGGCCGACCTGATGGGAGATCTGGTTGGCCCCCGCTACAGATCCACGCGGATCCTGGACTACTATTCACGACACGGCATCGAATTCGCGCTCGAGACATACGGAGTTGCCGAAGAGGTTCGCAATCGAGGCTTCACCGACCTTCGGCTTGCCATCGATCCCACTGACCCCGAGCGTCAACACCTCACTTTGCACGGCACGAAAGATGGCAAGGAGCATCTTCTCGTCGACCAAGTGTTGCGGCGAGTTGCGCGTCCTGCGCCCCCGGGGCTCGAGCCCGCCGACGATCTGCAGTTGCTCTACATCGAATGGATGCTTCTTCAGAACCCCACCGAGCAGTTTTCGCTGCGGTACCCTCAGTGGCCGGGGCAGGATCACCCGGGCCTCGGCACGGGCGAGCAGACGATGCACCTGCTCTTTCAAGCTGCCAAGCGCCTCGGCCTCGATGCCGTAGCGCACCATCCCTCCCGCTATCACATCGCCTTCATCGGCGGCGGCCAGTCATTCTTTTTGGATCCCGCGATACAGGGCCGGTTCGAGGCGATTCGCGAAGTGCTGGCGCCGCTCGACTTGGCGGAGGCGGCATGGAAGATGGAACGGGAGGAGGTACGGTGGTCCGATGACGGTGAGCCGGTCGAATGGATTCCCGAGGACGTCGTGTTCCCGGCGAGCGATCGTCTCCTCGCCTATCTAGGCTCCCCCCACTACCAAGAGCCCCGACTGGCAGCCCTCGAGCAAGCTAGGCAGCGGGGCATCACCATCGAGGCGCGGGGCAAGCATTAAAACAGCACGGCGCACCGCAAGAGCGGCGCGCCGTGGTTAGAGGGTTCGTAAGCCGAGTTCTGTCACCGCGCATCGTCGCCGAGACGCGGTTCGTGATCATTCTTCTGGGACCGTTGTCGCCAACGGCCTCGAGCGACGTCACCCGGAGACTCGGGCGGGACCACCCTCGACGCCTCCCTATTTCGTCTTGCTTCGGATGGGGTTTGCCGTGCGACCGACGTTACCGTCAGCCCGGTGAGCTCTTACCTCACCCTTTCACCCTTGCCGTGCGGCCTCATCGGCGGCGCGGCGGTTTGCTTTCTGTGGCACTTTCCTCGGGGTCGCCCCCACCAGGCGTTACCTGGCATCCTGCCCTGCGAAGCTCGGACTTTCCTCCCGTGTGCACGAGCACACCAGCGATCACGTGAACCTGTCTAACCTGCGAAAGGTAAGGCCGGGGCCAGGTGCCTGCAACTACACGGAAGGATTGGCGGCCGAGGCCGGAGACGACTCGGGCAGAGGGTGCTGTACCAAGTCGACCAGGATGTAGATGAGCGCGAGGAGCACCGCGACGGTCTCCCATATGTACTGCTCGTCGTACCAACCGATGAAGAACTGCAAGATCAGACCCGCGATGACCATCAAAATCAGGGCGACGGTGTAGCGGAGACGCTCGATCGCGAGCGGCGCCATCAGCACGACGAAGCTGTAGTAGTAACAGGTGAGCTCGAAGAACCCGATGATCAGTATCGTGCTTCCCGCCAAGACTGCCCACCCGGCCAACCGGCGGCCAACCAGAGCGAGCAAGACGAACATGCCGAGGAGCAGGAGCCCGTGGAGCCAACGGCGGTCGTGCTTGGTTTGCTTTCGTGCCTGCTTCCACTTGGCCCAGGGGTCCTCGAGGCTCGAATCCTTGGTGAACCGCCCGACCGTGCTCGGCTTGTAGGACAGCACGGTGGGCAACCCCATGTGATTGGTGAGAGGCGTCTCGGCGTGCTTCAACGTGTTGCTCAAGAACTGAGGATGCGCGTCCCAGCCGTTGACGACGATGCTCGCGCTACACAGCACCACTACACCGAGCACACCGCCCGCAATGAAGCGCTTGTCGGTGGCGTCGAGCCAGGGTCGGGGGATCTTCTTGCGGCGGACGAACCGATCGACGATGGCAGCGAGTGGACCTCCCGCGAGCGCAGCGGGAAACAGCCGCAAGAGCGCGCTCCAAGAGAGCGCGAAGCCCGAGAGCAGGGGAAAGCCGCGCTTCAGGAGGCACACCGCGGCCACCGCCATGAAAAACCACGGGACCCGGGCGAAGCTCCCGCCCGTCCAAAAATAGGCCCACGGGTATCCGGTGCCCCAGACCAACACGGCGAGCGCGCACGCGCGCAGTCCGAAGGCCCAGAGGATCAACGCGAACGCGCCAGCATAAAGCGCCAAGTCGATCGAGGAATAAGCGAGAACCCTAGCGCGAAACGCCTCGAGGGCGTCACGCTGCAACCCGGTGGACGGAGTCTCGGGAACTTGGTCCTCCCATCCGATGTTCGTCAGCAAGGAGGCGATCATGTTGGAGATCGGGCTCGCGTTGTAGCCGTGATCCATCAACATGTCTTTCCACCAGCCCGATCCCATCACCGCACGGAAGGATCGCGCATCCTGACGAAACGCTTCCCAGCGCTCCGGAGAGAAATGCTCGGCGCACCGCTCTTGATAGCGAAGGACGTCGTCCTTGCTCACGTAGTGCAGTCGGTTGTCGACGAGGTCGCGAATCTTTCGCTTCCCTAGATCGGATTCACCTCGATCCTCGTAGTCCGCGACCAGCACACATTCGTAGAGCCGCTCGTATTCGTTTTCTTCGAAATACTTCGAGCCCACGTAGTAGTGAAAGGTGTCCCAGTAGTGAACGATCCGCGCGCTGTGGAAGACCCCGAAGTTCACCCAGGCGGCGGCACAAGCTACGATTACCCAGACGAGGGCGCCCCGCTCCCACCAGAGGCGTGCGCGCAGCTCCTCGGTGCGCAGCAGCATGCCCCGCACCGCCCAAGCGAGCACCGCCAAACCCAACACGTACACGCCCCATTCGGCGAACCACGGCGCAAGCTTTGCTTCGTGAAGTCGGTAGCTCGCGATCGCCAACATGGCGATCGAAAGCGCGGACGCGGCCCACAGCGCCCACCTGCGTGAGCCCACCTGGAAGAGGGACAGGAAAAAGAGCATCCCCAGCACGGCCAGGGCAAGGCGGTAACGATGATCGCGCTTCTCGAGGATCTTCTTCCACCACCACGCAGCCGTGTTCTTCACCTCGATGGGAGGCGGCCAAGCGGATGGCGTCTGGCAGAACACCTGCACCTCACCGAGGCTGTAGTAACCGTCGCCGCCTTGCGCGCGCACCCGTACGTAACGTCCTCGGCCTTCCAGCCCTCGAGCCCCCCGGCGCCGCATACCTTGGCCGCCAACCGGGTCTGCCACCCAAAACGGGTCGAAGCGCTCACCGTCCTCGGAGACCTCGATGACGTATTCATCGTTGTTGTCTCCCTGGAGATCGGCCGCGCGAAGGCCGGTCGTCTCGCCGAGGTCGTAGATGAGATGGCTCTGGGGGTCGGTGAGAACCGCCGTGAGCTCGCTTTCCCAGGGATCGCCCTCCCCGGCCATCACGCCGTCGGTGACCCGAGCCGCGTTCTTCACGCCGGGCCGGGCAATCGGCGACTTCCCGGCGAGCAAGTCGCCCCCTGGGCAGGCGGGCTCCTGGGCCTTCACAGGCAAGGCCCCGGCCAATCCAACTAAGCAGATGAGGATGACTCGGCTCACGACCGCGCGCACCGTACGCAACTCACTCCCCCCTGACAAGTGCTCCCCAGCATGCCCGGGTCTTCAGGATCTCGGCGGAAGGAAAACCCGGCTCCAGAGCCCACTAGACTCGAGGGGCCCTCAGACTTACTAATGGTTCGATGGCTGCACAGTCCCCAAAAAAGGCTTCTCCGAAGCAAGAAGCGGGCGACGTCGTGTTGGTCTACGGCCAGTCCGAAGACGGAAGCCGATACGACGTTCTCCGACGACGAAATGGCGAAATCCACGCAGGAACGATGAGGCCCCTCGACCATGGCAAACCGATCCATGGAGAGGTCGTACAGCTCAAGCCACGCGAAGAAGCGCCATTCCTGTTCGACGTGGAGGTCCAGCACGAGCCGCGAGCCTCGGCGGGCCGTCCCGCGAAGGTCGCCACCGACCAATACCGCAAGGGTTGGGAGTCGATCTGGGCCAAAAAGAAAAAGCAGGGCTCGAGCACGCTGAACTAAAAAAAGGGTGCCGCCGGTAGGCGACACCCTCCCCCCTGCTGCCCTTGGAGTGGCCTTTCAGGTCACGTAGTCCTTCAACTTGTCCACGGCTCGATAGTCCTGGAGCCGAGCCAGGCCTGCGGTTTCGACTTGGCGGACGCGCTCTCGCGTGAGGTTCATGATCTCTCCGACTTCTTCGAGCGTAATCCCCCCGCGGTCCGCGACATCGAGCGCACAGGTTTCCGTCATCTCCCAGATCTCGACGTCTGGGAAGTTGAGCTTGATGGAGCCGCGCACCGGATGGACGTCGATGTATAGGTGGTACTTGCAGGATACGAACGGGCACGGCCGGTCCATGTCTTTGCATTCCGATCGGGTCTTCGGCTTCCAGTAGTCGCTTTCGGGGTACAGGTCTCGACCACGATTGAGCTCCGCTTTGCTGAGGCGTCGAATCGAAATGGTCCTGGCGCGGGCGCGCGAGCGGCGCTTTCTGCGCCCCCTCCGCTCCTCGGAATCAGGAGCGGTCTCGTCCAGCGCCTCGGCGAGCGACTCCCGCTCCTCCTCGCCCGCTTCGGACCCCGTTTCGACAACCTCTGCGCTTGCTACGTCCTTCATTGCTTTCCCCCTCAACTCCCTCAGACGGCCGCCCGAGCCATGCGGGCTCGCATCGTCAGGCGCCGCTCGATGTCCTCGAGCTTCCGCACGAGCTCCTTGCCGAGCTCGCGAACTTCCTGGAGCGCTTCGTTGGCGCCGACGTCGTCGGCCCCTTCGAGCGCTTGCTCGTGCACGGCTTCTTCGATCGCCTGGTACACGCGCTTGAGCTGCCGGCGCAGCGCGTCGATGTCGCCTCGGACGAAGAGGAACTCCCTTTGGATCTCCTCCATCGTGAAGCCCTGATGCATCAGACGCCGGATGTGATCGATCTGCCGAACCGCAGTCGCCGGGTAGAGGCCCTGAGAGCCTCGGTGCTTGCCTTTACGGCCGACGCGCACGCTACGCGGCAGCAAGCCGAGCTGAACGTACTTGCGGAAGGTCGCTTCGGTGAGCCGGGCTCCGCGCGCCGTGAAGGCATCGACGATCTGCTGGACGCTCATCCCCTCCGCGTGTGCTCGCTCCAGCGCGTCGAGCTCCTCCTCCGACCAGCCTCTGGCCTCAGGTTCCCGATCTCTGCGCTGTTGTCCCGTAGTTAGAGTCATTTGAATAACTTATAGCGAATGTATTCTATTCAAAATAAACACGTCAATCGCAAAATGACTAAATTCGTAAGCTATTGATATTACAGGCTTTATTGGCGAAGAAAGCCGCGCTGCGACTCTACATCGTATCGAGATACGATCTGCTAAAGACGAATGAGATCGTACCGGTGGGTGGAAATTGACGAGGCGGCCCGAACCCAGTACGTCCCTGCAAACCCATGGATTCGCGAGCATTTCGACGGTTCCGGCGGAACAAGGGGGCTCTGGCCGGCCTCGTACTGGTGGTCGTCGTCACGCTTTTGGGCCTCCTGGGACCCTGGCTTGCCCCCCATGACCCCGTGGAGCAGTTCACCGACACGCTGCTGCTCGATACCGGTCTTCCCGCAGGCCCTGGCGCAGTGAGCGGTCATTGGCTCGGTGGGGACGTTCTCGCCCGCGACGAGCTCAGCCGCCTGCTGAGCGGGGCGCGCGTGTCGATGCTGGTCGCCTACCTTGCCACCGCGCTCGCCGTCCTCATCGGCGTCGCGCTAGGCCTGGTGTCCGGCTATCTCGGAGGGCGCGTCGATACCGTTCTCATGCGGCTCGTCGACGTGGTGCTGTCGATGCCCTTCCTGTTACTCGCGATCGTGATGCAGCGGGTTTGGGATACGCCGGGCATCTGGACGATTTGCGTCGTTCTCGGTGTGCTCTCTTGGACGACGCTCGCGCGAGTCACCCGGGCGAAGACCATGGAGGCGCGGGAGCTCGACTACATCCAGGCGGCTCGTGCACTGGGTCTCCGCCACTTCCGCATACTGGCTCGGCACGTACTGCCGAACGTCATGGGCCCCATCGTCGCGATTGCGACGATCTTGGTGGCCCGAATGATCATCGCCGAAAGCGCGCTTTCGTTTCTCGGGCTCGGCGTTCGTCCTCCTACGGCGAGCTGGGGCTCCATGCTCAATGACAGCCAATCGCTGCTCCTCGGCGTCCCGCGCTTGACGCTCTACCCCGCGGTCCTGATCAGCATGGCCGTCTTCGGATTCAACCTCTTTGGAGAAGGGCTTCGTGATGCCTTCGATCCCAAGGACTGAGCCCCGACCCCGAAGCCGCACCCGCTGGATCGGGGGCGCCGTCGCCCTCTTGGCGGCTGCGCTCTCGATGGGCCTCATCGTCACGCACTTTCCGAGGGCGCCCATCGGACCCCGCTACGTCGGCGCCGGACACGAAGAGCCGCAGCCTGGCGGAACCTTCGTGTTCTCGGCCGGAAGCAACATCCACACCTTGGATCCCCACTTCGCCTACGACACTCTCTCCATGATGGCCTGCCGCCTGCTGTACGACGGTCTGCTCGACTACGACTACGAAGGGACGATGATCCCGAGTCTGGCTGCGTCTCTTCCCGAAGTCTCGGACGGAGGTCGCGTTTTTCGTTTCACCCTCCGCGACGGGATCGAGTTTCACAACGGACGGGAAATCACTGCCCATGACGTCTCCTGGTCGATGCATCGCTTGTTGTCTCAGCGCATCGGTTCGCCGGGCTACCCCTTCTACAAATCGATCGTAGGCGCTCCTACGTATCACGAGGGCCAAGCCGATTTCGTAGAAGGCATCGTCGTCTTGGATGAAAAGACCATCGAGTTTCGTCTGGACGAGCCGGATCAGACGTTCCTCAACGCGATCGCCATGCCATTCGCCTATCCGATTCCCCGAGAGCACGTCGAACGCGTGGAAAGAGAGGAAGGCGTCGATGCCGTCGGAAGGCATCCGGTCGGCGCCGGACCGTTCGTCTTTGCTAGCTGGGAGAGAGGAGTGCAGGTCGAGCTCGAGCGCTTCGATCGATACTGG